>NZ_JBFROI010000013.1:1768-41410 GCF_041471405.1 Vibrio sp. 10N.261.52.C11 | reverse complement strand
CAGAATTCAGGACACTCTCTTATCAATACCTGTTGCTAGTAACCATTCATCATTTAACGTAATACTCGTATTTATAATATTAAGAGAAGAACTTAACGCGTTAACGTATACTTTTTGCTCATTCCAACTTAACCTCTCTTGCTCATGGCGATAAATACTTAACCGCAAAATATCATTGTTTAAAGAGTTGTATCGAGAGTTTAGCTTTGTTTCTAAATTTCTTGAAAGCGGTGTAACCTTATCGTCAACGAGTGTCTGCAGTGCCCCTTTCATATTATCAACGATCATATGAACTTCTGTTTTTGAATGTTCGAGTTCGACGTTAACTGCTGACTTGAGCTCTACTTTCAATGCTTCTTTATCACGTTCATATGCTTTAAAATTAGAAAACCAATTGTAACCAATTAAGAATATACCGACTGTAATTACGGTACCTAAAGTCCAGTGAATGGTACCTAGTAAAGACTCTTGATGTTCTTTCATCATCGCCACTTGCTGCTTTAATAATGCTATCTGTTCATTAGCTATTGTTAAATCAGAAGCTGGCTCTGAAGCTACCGCAGGACAAACTATTAGCAATAACATTATTATTAATTTGTTCAATTTCTTACTTTCCTTCATATTTTGCCTAACAGCTATTAGATAGAAAAATTCTGCATTTAAATACAGAATTCTTCTATCTAGCTACTTATGCCATCAATTGTACTAACCTTTATCTATCCATAACAACCACTTATACCGTCACCTCAGTGATTAGCGTGGCAAATATAGAATTTATCGGTCGAGTATGATTCCCACAAAATCATTAACTTACGCGCGTTAGAGATGTGTTTTAACCATCAGAACCCGTGACTATCTCAGAGTGAGTTGAACTCTATAAATCCAAAACTTGACCCTATACGGTAAGGTGTTTATATTGTCGCCCGCCCAACGGGGCACATCCTAAAATGCACACCGGCCATCCTGCCATCATTCGTGTATTTATATTGGTGTTGTGAACTTCCATGCTAACGAAACTTCGTCCTTTTACTCGTGAATCGGGTGCGCTTATGCATCTTTCGGTTCCAATCATTTTGACTCAAATAGCGACCCAAGCGATGGGATTTGTCGATACGACAATGGCTGGCCAAGTAAGCCCTGCCGACCTCGCCGCAATTGCACTCGGCACTAGCCTTTGGATTCCTGTATTGCTGCTACTGCGTGGCGTGATTATGGCGTTAACGCCTGTTGTCGCTTACCACCGAGGCGCGCGTGATTTTCAAAGCATCTCTGTTGAATTCTTCCAGATGGTTTGGTTGGCATTAATAGCTAGCGTGTTACTCATCGCCTATTTAGTGAGTGCTAAACCGATCTTAGAATGGATTGGGGTTGCCGCTGAAATCATTCCAATCGGTAGTGACTATGCCTTTGCCCTAGCCTTCGGTGTGCCGGGTATTGCCCTGTTCTACACCTTGAATGGCTTCTGTGAGGGTATGAACAACACCAAAGTACCGATGATCATTTCGGTAATTGGTTTGTTGATTAATATTCCCGTCAACTACGTGCTTATTTACGGTAAGTTTGGCTTCCCTGAAATGGGCGCTGTAGGTTGTGGTTGGGCGACAAGCTTGGTGTACTGGTTAATGTCGGGAATGTTGTATTCCTACATTAAAGGTCATCACCATTACAAGACCATCATCAACTTTTCAGATGCGAAGCCAAAAGCAAAAGAGATGCTTCACCTTCTAAGGTTAGGTTTACCTATCGGGATGAACATCGCGGTGTGTGGCAGTATCTTTGCGGTTATCGCATTGATGATCGGCCGTATTGGTGCCGAGAATGTGGCAGCGGCGCAAATCGCTCTCAATATATCGAGCCTAACTTATGTGATCCCGATGAGTATCTCGTTTGGCATTACGATTCGTGTTGGACACGCTTTGGGTGAAAAAGATGAACTTGGCGCGATTGAGCGCAGTAAAGTCGGTATTTTGGTGGCAGCATTAATCTCGTTGCTTTCGGTAGCGATGTTCCTACTGTTCCCTGAATTAATCATTAGGCTTTACACCACTGACCCAGTAATCAGTGCAACAGCGGCAGTGTTATTGACCTTTACCGCTATGTACCAATTCAGTGATGCTCTGCAAACCTCTGCAAATGGTGCTCTGCGTGGCTATAAAGATACCAAGATCCCGATGATCTTAGCTATCGCTTCATACTGGGGCTTAGCGTTACCACTGGGTATGGTGTTGGGCTTAACAGACCACATTGTTCCAGCAATGGGTGAAGAAGGCTTCTGGATTGGTATTCTTACGGGCTTAAGTATCTCTGCTACGCTGATGTTAATTCGCTTGCGATACGTGATTAAGAAGCGCGATTTACTGCCTTCAATTAACGCAGCAATTCGCTAATACTGCTCTAGTAAGCGAATACCGCACCTGAAAGTAAATACAAAAAAGCGCGTTACTGCCACAAGGCAATAACGCGCTTTTTCTATTTAAATTGAACTGTGTTTATCTGTTTATCGCCAAATATGAGCCAGCAGCAATCATTATTCCACCAGCACTTTGGTTTAACCTTTTATGTGCGCGTGGCGTTTTTAACAAACCTGCCATTCTGCCCGCGCCCACAGCGATAAGTATTAAGCCTGACATCAGAGCAACAGATGCTAAAGCAGAAACTAATACGATATCTTGTGAGCGCAGAACAGTCAGATCAATAAAAGTCGGCAAGAACGAAATATAAAACAGAATCACTTTAGGGTTCGATGCTGAAATCAAAAAGCCTTGCGCGAAACTCGCGAGTTCAGATTTCTGACTCTGTTTGGCCGCAAGTTCCGCAGAGCCTTGCACTTCAGGCAGGCTCTTAAACATCTTGTAGCCCAAGTAAATCAAATAAGCTGCACCAACATAGCGAATCACCTCAAACGCAATCGACCAATTCTCGGCAATCGTTGCTAGACCGAAACAGGCAAGCGCAAGGTAAATAAGATCACTGCATATCATACCTAACGAAAGCGTGACGCACTTTCGCCATCCTTGAACCATAGCACGAGCTAAAATGGCAAAGACGCCAGGCCCCGGAGTAATACCAAATACAAACATGGCAATAAAGAATGTAATCGCACTTTCTAATGACATTGGACTGTCCTTTTCTATAACCCAACATAATTGATCATGAACGTATCATGGAGCTTCGATTCTGGTAAAGAACGTTTTTTACTAAATACGATTTACACAACTCATGTATTGAACAAGTGTCGCACGTAATTTACCCACCAGACTTAATTAAACCTAAACCTAAGTACTTTTCGTTAGGGCATAAAAAAGGCGAACCTATTGGCTCGCCTTAATCATTTTGTTCGCCAGAATCGTTTAGTCGTTACGAATGGGTGATAACAACTCAGGGTTAACCACCAAATTTCTCACACCGTGGGCGTGATCTTCGTTAAAGTCATTGCCTTCACACCAGCTACCTACTGTCGCGATATTTACTTTCGCGACTTGTGGTCTAACGCTCCATGTTACTTGGAAAGGTGAACCTTGCTCATTATAACCAGGACCCGTTGTAGAGCCTGCGTATTGGATCGCTGAGCCCGTATCTTGTGGGATGTTTGGTGCTTGGTGTAAGCCGTTCACTTTTGAATGTTTAGCGAGCGCTTCAAAGTCGGGTGCTTTGTCGTCATTCACTAATACGTAAACTTGGGTTTCTACACGCAGTTGCGGGTTGGTAATCGCATCGTTAAAACAAGCACCCAGTGTTTCACCCGGTTCAACTTGCGCCGTTGAATAAACATAGTGAACTTCAATGGTGTCACCCGAATGCAAAGAACCATGCTCGCTCGGACAAACCTTGCCCTCAAATGGTTTCAGCTCAGCAGAACTCAGCTTGCCTGTGTATTTAAAGCCACTCTGGAATCCCTTACCATCACCGTTACCAGCGTATTGAGTAAACTCTCCACCTTTATGCTCAGCATTTTTATGGAAGTGAATATTACATAAGTTCATCGCTGTTGAATCAGGGGCATCCGAGAACAGCCTAGTATTTTTACCTTCTAATGAACCCAAATCTCGTGGAGCTTGCGGTCCAAAACCTTGCCCTTGGGTATTTTCAGAAAGCTTCGCTCTTTATTCTACGATAACTCCATCTGATACAGACTCATGGTTCGCATCTGATGCATTTGCATGAGCTGACAATATCACCATCGCGACACTTAAAAACACACTCTTATTCTTCATTTTTCTTCCCTAGAATATTGATAACTAAACCTAAACCTACTTAACAGCAAACATCTTACTATGCTCGTAAGTGAATATAAGAGTTGTCTTTGTAAGATTAGATTTCATTGCTTACTTTGGGATGAGTATTAGAACCCTTGATGCATATAACAAGTCAAACAGGGTAAATTCGGCGACTCCCTTCCAGAACTAATAATTTCCTATTTTCGTTAACCGTCGCCTGACTCAGCGCTCAGATAAGTGAACACGATTCTTAGGAAGAATGGTGGCCAGATTTAGAAGATCAAAAAAGGCGAACCATCTGGCTCGCCTTCACGTTTCATTCTATCTATTAGGTTGTCGTTCTAGGTTAACGATTTAACCGTTACCGGTGGCAAATATCCCAAACGTCATGACGTTCAATGCATCTGTCACGCCCTCTAGTGATTTAATCACCGTCTTAGTCGGTTTATTATGACGAATAAAATAGCTTCCGATGCCTTTTTCACCGCCACTCTTAGCATCGCTTTCAGTTGTTTCTGTCGCTTCTATTTGAGAAGGCTCCACTGATTCTGGCTCTGCATTGGCGTGAGCTATCGTGTCTTTATTTGAATCAAGGTTAGTGAGTGGTTGATGATTAACGATTGAATCATGGGAAGAATCAACGCTGGTCTCAGCGTTTGTATCCTTTGAAGTCTCGAGATTACTCTCTCCCTCTACGCTTTTCGACATAGCATCTTCGTTGCTCAATGTCTCATCGTCTAGCTGATGATTACTCGTTGAAGAACAGGCTGTTAAGAAGAACAGGCTAACGATGAATATGAGTAAGTTTCTCATCATAATGATAAAGCACGAATTAATAAAACATTGTTCGATTGTATTTTATTTGGCTGACGACATCCAGTGATAAGCGGAGTAAACACGAACAGTCACGGTCTTGAAGAGTAAACAAAAGCGTACGGGTTTAGTGCTTAAGAATAATAATTCGAGAGCTCAATTAGGTTGCCCGCCGCTTATCATCTGAAAGGTGGTGTCAGTTAGGCTTGAGGATTCACACGCTATAAGCTTAATCTTTACTGGAACACAGTTCAGAGATTCGGTCACACATGGCTTGGTTGACTGCGAAGTGGGTGTTGAGGAATGCTAGTTGGGCAAGTGCCGATTCAGCGGTGCGCTCGTAGCCTTGGGTAAAGGTTGGTAGCAATTGGGCAAACTTAGGGAAGCGTGCTTCTAGCCTTCTATCCGACATAAATTCATCAACGAATTCAGGCTCAGACTGTTCAGTTTGATCCACAAGATCGATCAAACGATCGAGTGCGTAAGATTGAACGAACCGACTGCCCGACAGCTTTTCGCCTCGGTTATAACGAGACATACCCACATAAAGATTGGTTAGAGCCTCACCAATGATCCAATCTTGGGAATTAGTGTCTGTCTCCCCTTTTATTGGTGAAACACAACACTGTGTATCAAATTCATGTTGCTGCCAAACAATACGCCCTTCAGCAAACGGAATGTGCGCTAACTCGTGGGGTTCAAACACTGCAAACTCACAAAAGATTCCGTCAGCGTACAGAACTTTATAGCCATCGACGGTATTTCTCACTGCGTAGTCGATTGAGTGAATATCAGATAGCCAATGCAAACTGTCTAAGAAATACTGCTTGTGCCCTGTTTGCACTATTGCGAAAAAATCGACATCTGAGTACTGATCAAGTCGTTCTGTTTCAATACCTACTGAGCCCAATCCCAGCAAAGCATGAGCCTTACCCGATGCTTCCAAAGACTCCCCAATAGCATCTAAACGCTGGAGTAATTTTTCTGGTGTGTTTATGTGTCTTGTCTGTATCACTTTGTCCGTCTGCATTGCTCAATCCCTATCAAGTTGAATGCCACTCAACCTAACTGATAGTTAGAACATCTAAGAATCTTAATTTATAAAATGTGTGTTTTGGATAACGATCTGTGCAAGTTATTGTTTGAATTAAGGTGGGATTTAGAGGTGAGAAAGAGTGTGTACAAGCTATAAACAACACTCTTCTATCATGACTTATCTTTTTAGCAGCTCATATTTGCAACAACGTTGACGCCATGCTCACGAAGTTTGCTTTTCTTCCAAGCTCTCGCGTCTGCCGACATGTGAACAGAGACCGTAAAACCCAATTTGGCACTCATGATACCGATCGACATGCCTAGATTACCCGTGGATCCTACCGCAATGCTGTATTGTTGGAAGAAGTCACGGAATTCAGGTTCGAGCAACTTACTATAGTCATCGCTCTCACACAGTAACCCGGCTTCAATCGCAAGCTTCTCGGCATGCGTTAGTACTTCATAAATACCACCGCGAGCTTTGATTGAACCTGAAATTGGCAAATGGCTGTCTTTCTTCATCATCAAACGCCCTTTTATAGACTGCTGATAATGCGCTTCCAATACTGATTTCATAGATGGAATGTCAATAAGCTCAGACTCGATGATGCCATTGGTCGCTTGAGTTTCAGGAAACGCCTTGGCTAGATAAGGAGCAAACCTTTGTAGCCTCATGCTCGCATCGTGAATATCTTGTTCGCCTAATCCCACATAAAGCAAACCGCGCTTCAGAGTCGTCACATTTGGGTTAAACCAAACCACTTCTTCCAATGCAATCAATTGTTGAAGCAGTGGGAAGTCCGAGATGAGCTTGTCGATATTTAATACAGTCATGGGTGACTTTTCTGGCTAAGCGCGTACTGCGCAGGTTCAATCATTAGTAAACCTATTTAAACGGTATTTGTGTAATCATTCAATGATCTGTAGGCTAGCCTGTCTTCTCATAAGCAAACAGTAGAACAACCTATGAGCGCCTCTCTTCGTAATAGCATTTTCGTCATGTTAGGGATTCTATTCCTAGCACTTAACCTTCGTGGGCCTTTTACGAGCTTGGCTCCTGTGCTTTCTCAGGTTATGGAAGGCCTCAACCTTACGTCATCGGCTGCAGGCTTCTTAACAGCTTTGCCACTGTTAACTTTTGCCTTATTCTCACCATTAGTCACCAAGATATCCCAACGAATTGGTCTAGAGCCTAGCCTGTTATTAGGCTTAGTTTTGATCACTACGGGTATTACACTGCGCTCTTTTGGAGCAATTCCGACGTTATACATCGGCACAGTAATGATTGGACTTGGTATCGCGATTGGTAACGTGTTGTTGCCCGTTGTAGTGAAAATTAGCTTCCCTACTCGTATTGCGACAGTCACTTCTTTGTACATTTTTACGATGGGCATCGGTTCGACGTTAGGCTCAAGTTTGATGGTGCCGTTTTCAAATCTAACCTTATTTACGATCACGGGTTGGCAATTAGCGCTGTTAATGAACTTGGTATTTCCAATATTAGCTTTGATGATCTGGTTGCCTAAAATCAGAAAACGCTCATCTTCGGCCAGCAATAACAAGCAACAAGACAAACCTCTGCCGATGAAACAGATGATTAAAAGCGGCGTAGCGTGGCAAGTAACGTTAGCGCTTGGGCTTAACTCATTTACCTTCTACTCTTTGGCTGGCTGGTTGCCACAGATATTGAACGATCTTGGCTACAGCGAAATCGACGCGGGCTACATTTATGGATTTCTGCAATTTTCGACTATGGTTCCGGGGCTGCTGTTACTGCCGTTCTTAGCCAAAAGTGACAATCAACAATGGCTCATCACTCTATGTGCATCGAGTGTATTTGTTGGATTGATTGGTCTTCTGTATTTGCCTGAGTTTGCGATCTTTTGGGTGGGACTGTTTGGATTAGCCAACTGCTCGACATTTATTATCGCGCTCTCTTTTGTTGGCTTGCGTACATCGAATAGCAGCCAAGCCGCATCATTGTCGGGTATGGCTCAGGGAATCGGTTATGCGTTGGCAGCCACTGGTCCAACGCTGGTGGGTAAGCTTCATGCCCAGACAGATTCTTGGAGTGTGCCGATTCTGCTGATCGCATCTGTTGCCTTTGCGTGTACGATTTTCGCGGCATTGGCAGCACGAGATAAGAAAGTGAGCGTTTAAGCCAAACATAATGACTATGGCGTCGCGACTCTATGGCTGACGACGGTTTTGATGTATTCACTTGGCGACAAACCAAATTTGCCTTTAAAGCGCTGACTAAAACGCCCTTCCGATTGGTAACCGCAAGACTGAGCCAACATCGCCACATTCTGCTGTCCGTTTTGCATCAGATAAAGCGCGTGACTCAAGCGAACTTCAGCCAGTACCTCTCGATATTGCATGCCTTCCAGTTTGAGCTTCCGAATCAATGTGGCTCGGCTCATCGCAAAACGCTCCGCCACCGACTCTAATGGATGTTTCTCATCTGGTGAATGTGAAAGGTAATGGCTGAGCTTTTGGCTAAACGAGACGTTGGCACTGACAAACAATAGATGCAACACCCCTTTTTCAGCTAATTGCTGGTACAAGCCCTGCAACCAAAACTGTTGAGTCTCTTTGCTCATGCTCTGTGTATCAAAAGAGAACAGAGCATTGAGTGAGTCTTGTAAGTTTCGATCCACTTTTACTGTAGGCAGTCCCAGATCATTCGACCGTTCCTCACTTAAATCAAGCATCGCCTGAGAAGGTTGGAATTGAAAGCTGAACACTCGCGACAAGAAGCGCCCTTTGTGGGGCATGTTCTCAAAACTTAGTGAAGCTGATGCCTCACAAAACAACAGCTCAGAATGTGAGAGCTCTGCCGCTGAATCTTTCCAAAACAGGCGCTTACTGCCTGTAATAATCTGAATGATACTAGGGGATAGAATCCTCACATTACGCAGTTTTTGTAACTGCTCTGCACGAAAGATCGTCACTTGATATTGATGATTCATCTCATCCCCTTGTTTACTTATTATGTACGTGTATAAGCTTTAACGTACATAAGCTATTAACGTGTATAAGTTGCGGTCAGTTTAGCTTTGTCTAAAGCCATGCTGTTCAACGTGAATCCAACCACAGCCGACGGCGTATTTTCGTCGAGGTTAAGTTTGTCCGTTGGTAATGCCCAAACCGTGAACTGGTAACGGTGCATACCATCTTTTTCTGGAGGACAAACGCCACCGTAGCCAACTGTACCGTAATCAATGCGACCTTCTTTGCCACCGACTTTAGAGATGTCGACACCGCGAGGTAGCTCGTTCACAGTTGCAGGGATATCAAACGCAACCCAATGCCAGAAGCCACTTTCAGTCGGTGCATCTGGATCATAAGCTGTGATAGCAAAGCTTTTGGTACCTGCTGGTGCATCTTTCCACATCAATTGTGGTGATTGATTATCGCCGTCACAACCCCAACTAGAGTATTCAAAAGTCTTTGCCATTGGGTGACCTTCTTGAATATCGTTGCTGGTTAATTCGAACGCATGAGCAGAGCCTGTAGCCAAAATACTGATTGCCAATACTGATTTGATGATGAGTTTCATGATGGTTCCTCTTATTAGGTATGAGCCCAGTATAGTCCCCTCATTTCGCCCAATAATGACAGTAAGTACACAATTATCTATTTTATTTCAAATAAATGATACTTACTGTATTTGTACTTTATTATTTAAAAGCATGACCCACTCGACAATTTGTTGTTAAAAGAACACTTGTTGACATTCAGGTTACAAATCGCGCCCAAAACTCTTTAGACTCGCCCCACGACTTTTAACGAGAATGATTGGATGCGCAGGTTTACATTAGCTCTTTGCTTGATCTTTTGGCTCCCAACCCTAGTCAATGCCCAAAGTTTGCAAGATAAGTGGCAAACTCTGTATCAACTGAGCTGGCAATCATCCCCACTCTTAGTATCTCAACAAGAGTTGGCTCAGTATCCGAAAGTTCTGCTCCATGAAAATAGCCGCTATCCTGATTTCAACCAATTCAGTTGGGACGACATCGCAGCGTTAGCGTCAATACAAGATCACTGCCAAGCGATTGAAAGCAGTAATCCTTCATTACATGAAGCCATCGAGTTCGAGCTCGCTCTGTGTCAGCAACAAACATTGGATTCGATTTGGTTTGCAGCACACTCCAAACGTCACCCTGCCGGTGGCAGCTTTGCTGGTCTTTATTTAGCCGCTTACCCAGATGTGACCGAGCAGATACGCCCATTTTTGAGTCTTACCAACCCTCAGCACCCTTTATATAACAAACTAGAAAGCCTAAGTGCACAAGGCAGAGAAGCACTGCTCAATGGATACCGCGCTTGGCAACAAGATGATGTGCTTTGGTTAAGTGGCGAACAAGGCTGGAAAGCTATTCCCTTAGATGTTTGGCAACCTATCGCAGAGCAACAAGAGGTATCTTTGGCAGGTGAAACCTGTACTTTTCGTTACAGTAACGTGTGCTTAAACGAGCCTAGCAATGACAATCTGATCATGAAAACCTTGATCTTTACATTGCTGCTAACGTTGCTTTCCGGGCTCGCTAGAGTCTTATACCTAAGAACAAAACAACGAAAAGAGAGGCAGTTCGTTTTACAGCTTCTTACTCATGAACTGCGCACGCCTATTACTAGCCTAGGCTTAACCGTCGAAATGTTTAGAAATCGCTACGATGACTTTTCTGATGAAACTCAATTTGGGCAAGTTATCTCGTCGGTAACCATTCTGGAAGTAACACTACTCAAGACTTGAAGATGCCTTTTTGGACAGTACAGCAAAACAATCATTTCATTAGCTATCAAATGGTTAATGCAACCAACAATCAACTGCTCTTTTCAGATGCATCCTCTAATGCTTCCTCAAATACAAAAACCAAAATTGATATGAAGGCAGCACACCAATTTACGATGCTCAATCAGTCACAACCTTTTCTTGTTCGTATCACCCTCGGAGACTCGTGGTTAGATGGTGCCAAACAATACCGAGATTGGCGCATCAATAATGACCAGTCTGAAACGCTTGTAGCAAAGCAAAAGCGCAATCCAGATGTGACTAAGTTGATCGGCGCGAGCCACGTTTACCTATTTGGCAAAGACCCATTAAGCATCCAAGATGTGAGTGACTGGTGGGGATTGAAAACATGGTATCTAGAGGGCTCTAAACTCAATGTTTCTGCGGAAGCGAAAAGAGAGCTATCGTCACTCTCCAAGGGGAAAGATTGGTTCAGTCAGTACCACAAACAACTATTGTTGGACTCTATTAGCCAGTCATTGCAGGTGTTATATCCTGTTGGTAATCCGACACTCGAAGACAACACGATTAAAGCGCAATATAAAGCAGCACAGGATAAGAAGAACTGGTTGCTAGAGCACGCTTCCCCTTACCTAAACTCGTCAGAGACTTGGGGACAAGCGCTGTCTTCAGACATGGTCGCTAATCTAAATAAGGCAGGCTTAAACAAACTGTGGCTTGGATTCGATAATTGGATGCCAGAATTCTATCAACCTAACGCTGTGGGTCTGGCAAAACAGTCCGGATATCTGGTCGGTACTTACGATTCCTACAACACCGCAATTCCTGCGAAGCTCAATGACAACTGGCTAACCGCTCAATTACCAGAGCCGATGCGTCAAAGTTGTGCGATTGAACTAACGGATGGGAGTTTGAAAAAAGGATTTCGTGGAAACGGCTTTTACTTAAACCCGAACTGCCATTTAGAATACGTAAAACAGCGTGCTCAAGACATTATGAGATTCGGCAACTTCAACAGCTTGTTCTTAGATGTTGATGCAACCGCCATGGCACGTGAAGATTACCGCGTCTCTATAGACAGTAATGGCAATACAAACGACGAATCAGACATGCTTTCTGCGTTCAACAACCGAATGAAGTGGCTTAGCGAGCAACCTTCGTTAGTATTAGGCTCTGAAGACGGCAACAGCCTAACAACAAAAGGCATCGCGTTTGCACACGGCTTAGAAACGGTTGGTTTTGGATGGACAGACAAAGACATGAAAGAGAACCGCCAATCTCCCTATTACTTAGGTCGTTGGTACCCAGACCACAAGCCTGACTTCTTCTTTAAGCCGGCCGAGGTTAAAGAGCCCTACAAGTCGCTACTATTTTCGCCACAATATCGAATTCCACTTTACCAAGCCGTTTTCCATGATGAAGTAATCAATACGCACCATTGGCATTCAGACAGCCTTAAGTTCACTAATGTACAAGCAGAACGTGACTTAACCGCCATGCTGTACAACACACCACCGATGGTTCACTTGACCAGAGATGAAGCTTTATCAAGTTCAAGCCAGAGAATCAAAGCACTCAAACACTATCAAGATGGCTTTGAACCAATGCACGAACAGTTATGGGATAAACAGTTAGTCGATTCCGAATGGTTAGATAAGAGCGGCGATGTTCAACAAACTGAGTTCAGTGACGGAAGTAAGATCATTGCCAATTTTTCAGATCAAACCTTTCATCAGAGAGGCCTTAAAGTCTCGCCGAGCGCTATAAAAGCCGTATTAAGCAACGGACAAACGTTAGAGTGGAAATCAGAGCCTAACTAGTTTGAACGTGCCGTTTTTAAGCCTCACCTTATTCACTATTACGGGTTAGCAGGTAGTGTTGTTAACGAGCAAAAATCCACACCTTTGACACTCAGGTACCAATCCCAATCGACACCTAATTCTCTCTATTTTTGTACAAGAAAATTGGGTGCCGGCCACAATTTCAAACACAGATGTTTTCACATAAATCTCAAAAGTGATATCAATGCTTATATTGAATGATAATAATACAAAAGAGATATTTTTGATGAAAAAGACCCTACTCACTTGCTGTGCCCTTCTTGCCTTTTCTTCTTCGGCAATCGCTAATGTTCAGTTTTCGAATCCAGAAGGAGCTTTAGGCGAACCTTCTAATTACTCTCAATACCAAAATGTTTTGTCAGTTTCTGAACTTCAAATTTCAGATCCAAACGGAAAGAAAGGCAACAAAGACTATTTTGCGCTCGATAATAACTACGACGGCATTGTGAACAACAACTTCTATGTCGACAAAGAAAGTGAAGCGCTAGTCTTTACCATGAAGAATGACCACCTGCGCAACGAGCTACGCGTTCAGGAAAACTTCCGCACAGACTTAACAAATGAAACATACACATTAAGTTCGGAGGTGGAGATCATAAAACCTGAAGAGTCGATGAAGAACTCAGACTCTAAGCAAGACGAGATTACATTCCTACAAGTACATAACAAAGGCTTAGATGATCTTGGTACTCACAATGTCCCTCACCCTTTGCTTCGTGTTGTATGGAAACGTGACAATAATGGTATTGAAGGGCATTTCTGGGCAATCATTAAAAACAACGCTGTAATTTGTAAAGGATCGTTCGGCAAGAAAAACCAAGACAAGGAAATGTGCAAATCAGACGTAGCATATTCTCAGTATGATTTAGGCAAAGCACCACAAGGCAAACCAACAGCATTTGATTTAATCGTGGGTGATAAGAAACTTATTGTTGACGTAAACGGTGAACGTAAAGTTGAGCAGGATATTGACTACTGGCGTCACCTATTAAGCTACTTCAAAGCTGGCGTATACAACCAATTTACGAATGGACAAAGTGAAGCTCACTTCTACAAGCTAGAGTACACAGAGAAAAAGAGCTAGTTCGGTACTTAGCCTACAACTACATTAGCAATCAGAAAAAAACGAACTTGTTAACAAGTTCGTTTTTCTCTTTTCAATGTTATTGGTCATTGTCAATGAATTACAACTAATCAACAGTTAGGCAGCCGATTCCTTCTGTTGCTCCCAATACAATATGCCTTTATTTCGTTATTTGATTGGCTCTATTTTGAAAAGCAGTCAGTAGATAGTCGATAAAGACCTTCTTACGTTTCGGCATCAACTGCCTGTCTGCATACACTAGGCTTACTGAAACTTCCGGCATCTCATATTCAGGTAGCAAACGAATCAACTTGCCTGTCTTGAAGTGCTCACGACAAATGAATTCAGGAAGCACCGCCAAGCCGAGCCCATCCACACACGCTGTTAGGCATGCCGTGATGGTATTCACCCGCAACTGACACGGTAGATCGATCAAAATCGACTCTCCGCCTTCTAATTGTAAATGCCACTTGGGTAGACGCGCGGCCTTGTTCACCACCTCAATCATTCTGAATGGCGGTTCAAGATCATCGGGTGAAGAGACGTCATCGAACTGCTCTAAATACTCAGGGCTGGCTGCCAATACACGCTTTGATGTTGTGAGGTAGCGAGAAACCAAGCTCGAGTCCACTAGCTCACCAATTTGTGCGTAAAGATCGATCCCCTCCGCAATGATGTCGACTTCTCGATTCGACAGTTCTAAGTTCAAAGTCACGTTTGGGTGCTCTTTTAGGAAGCTGTGGATGTATTTAGCTAATACTTGATGCCCCAATTCGACAGGCAACACAACATTTAACTGCCCTCGGATCAAATCCTGATTGGCTGAAACCTCTAGCTCAGCTTGGTTCATGATCTCTTGCATCTGCATGCTCGACTGATAAAAGCGCTCACCCTCTGGCGTTAAGACTAAACTTCGTGTCGAACGAGTGATCAACCTCACACCTAGATGCTGTTCCAGCTCGTCTAGCTTTCGGCTGACGGTCGACTTGGTCATGTTCAATGCTTCAGCTGCGTGCGTGAAACTCCCACAATCAACAACTTGTGTAAAAACAGTCACAGCATTTAAGTCCATCGTACTTCTCCCAAAGCGCCATTAGTTAGATTTTTGCAACAGTGTTTCCCTTTTTTCCTATCTTATCAATCAATCGAATTCATTTACAATTCGTTACATCTAAATAAAAACAAAATGAGAAAGAAAAAATGACAGAGAACAACAACGCTTCGCAAACAGTAAGCACAAAAAAACGTAAAAAAGCTCCGCTTATTGCTACTGCGATCATGCTGTCATTGGGTTTAGCCGGTGCTGGATACTGGTACGGCTATGGCCAGTACTTTGAATCTACCGACAATGCCTACCTACAAGGCGACATCACGAATATTAGCCCTAAGGTCTCTGGCTATATTGTTAAGTCTTATGTGAGTGATAACCAATCGGTTAAAGAAGGTGATTTGCTGGTTCAAATCGATGACCGTGATTACCAGTCAGCACTCGCTCAAGCAAACGCCCATTTAAGCGTCGTGCAATCAGACGTCAAAAATCTAGTGGCACAACAAACGTTACAACGTAGCAAGATCAATCAAGCAGAAAGCCGCGTTGATTCTGCACAAGCTGAATACGAACGCGCGATTCAACAAGTGGTACGTTCTCGTAGCTTACTAAAGCGTAACTACGCGTCTCAAGATGAAGTCGATAGCATGGTTGCACAACAAAAAGTAACTCAGGCAGATTTAGAAGAAGCAAAAGCAAACCTCGTTGCAACCAATGACCAATTAACCGTTATCGCTAGTGAGATTGAGCAAGCAAATGCATCCGTGACCGAAGCTCAAGCCCAGAGAGATCAAGCACAGCTTAACCTTGATTACACCAAAATTTACGCGCCAGCAGATGGCGTGATTGGTAAACGCAGCGTACGTGAAGGCTTGCTGATTCAAGCAGGCGCACCACTGATGAGCTTGGTACCAAACAACCAAGTGTGGATTGAAGCCAACTTCAAAGAGACACAGCTAAGTGGTATTCACAAAGGTCAGACGGTTGAAGTAGAGCTGGATGCGTTCCCGGGGCAGCCTCTTGAAGGTGTGGTAGACAGTTTCTCCCCTGCGACTGGCGCTAAATTTGCGCTCCTACCACCAGAAAACGCGACAGGTAACTTCACTAAAATCGTTCAACGTGTACCGGTTAAAATTACTATTCCAGATCAGCAAGAGTTGAAAGGTCGACTGCTTCCTGGTTTGTCTGTGGTAGCGACCATCGATAAACGAGGCTAGACCATGAGTAACGCTGGTGTTGTCACCCAAACAAATGATGATGACGAGGTTTCGAGACGCCATTGGATCGCCCTATTTGGCGGCTTGATTGGCGCGTTTATGGCGATCTTGGATATTCAGATCACCAACTCGTCTCTCAAAGATATTCAAGGTGCGCTATCAGCCACCTTGGATGAAAGCTCGTGGATCTCTACGTCTTACCTAGTCGCAGAGATGATCGCTATCCCACTCAGTGGTTGGCTTTCTAAAGCGCTCGGTAAACGCCGTTATATCACGTGGACGACAGCCATTTTCACCATTTCATCTTTGTTGTGTTCGTTCTCTTGGAACATGACCTCGATGATCGTTTTCCGCGCGATGCAAGGCTTCAGTGGTGGTGCTCTAATCCCGCTTGCTTTCTCGCTGGTGATTCAGTTATTGCCGGTCAACAAGCGTGCTGTGGGTATGGCACTGTTTGGTGTAACCGCGACCTTTGCTCCATCGATTGGCCCTACCTTTGGTGGCTGGCTGACGGAGAACTTCTCGTGGCACTATATTTTCTACATCAATATTCCGCCAGCTTTGCTTGTGATCACCATGATCCGATATGGCTTGGACGATGAAAAGCTCGACCTTGGCACGCTGAAAAAAGCCGATTGGTTTGGTATCGCCACCATGGCATTAGGGCTAGGTTGTTTGGAAGTGGTGTTAGAAGAAGGTAACCGTGAAGAGTGGTTCAGTTCGAGCTTTATTATTGGCTTGAGTATCGTGTCGGCGGTGAGTTTGGTTTACTTCGTGATAAACGAACTCCAACACAAGAAGCCATTGGTTAACCTGCGGCTATTGCGGGATGGGCAATTTGCGATGTCTTGTATCGCCTATTTGATTCTAGGAATGGCATTGCTCGGCTCTATCTATGTTCTACCGATGTATCTCACTCAAATTCAGCAATATAACGCGATGGAAATTGGTGAAGTGCTAATGTGGATGGGTTTCCCACAGCTTCTGATATTCCCAATTGTGCCAAAGCTAACACAGATCATTAAGCCTAAGTACTTGGTTACCTTTGGCTTCGCGATGTTCGGTTTTAGTTGTTACGTAAATACACACATGACAATCGATTTTGGCGGGCAACAGCTGATTTTATCTATGGTTCTGCGTGCTATTGGTAGTCCGTTCATCATGGTTCCGCTGTCTTTGGTTGCCATGAAGAACATCAGCAAAATGGACACGCCAGACGCATCAACGTTAACCAACGTAATGCGGAACTTAGGGGGCGCTTTCAGCATCGCGATTATCGCTACGCTATTGGATAACAAAACCCGTGAGCACTTAGCACACATCAAGGAGTCGCTACCTTCAGTGAGTCAACTTGGTTGGCAGACGCTTCAGCAACAACAAGCGTTTTTCATTCAGTCAGGAAGTGATGCCGCAACTGCGATGCAACAAGCACAAGCAAGTTTGCTCGGCACAATGCAACGTGACGCAGCCATCATGGCTTACAACGATGTGTTCTTAATGATGACGGCGTTCTTGGCTCTAGCGGCAGTATTGATTCTAAACATGCGTGATTAACGCTAGAGTTTCGGTAAATAAAACTTCAAGCAAAGAACAACATTTCGAATAAAAACTCGAACAATAAAACAGAGAGGTGAGCTTATCGGCTTGCCTCTTTTTTATTTCTAAAACACGTATAACCCCACTAAAATCAGGTAAAAGTCACCTGCGTTTGAAGGCTTTCATAAATGTTATCTAATACTCTTTAATTACCAATAGTTTATTGAGTGTTTGTATGTGATATAGGCACCTTGACAATGTGCAACTTGACACCTAAATTAAAAAATAACATTTGGTATTAAGGAAAATGGATTTGACCTTACCAACAGACCTTCGAATTTTGATCGTCGACGACTCTAAAAGCGCAACAATACTTATTAAGCAGCAACTGGCTAGTTTGGGAGTTTCGCGCGACTGTATTTTTATTGCGACCGACTATCGAAAAGCCATTAAAGCGGTCGAGACACACTCTTTTCATGTACTCCTCATTGACTACCACTTAGAACAGTCTTTTACTGGCTTTGAGCTGTTGGGCATTCTGTATCGAAACCGCCTCATCGATCATACTGTGGCGACAATCTTGCTCTCTGGGGATATGCGTCAGGAAACAGTATTAACCGCCCTTTCAGGTGAAGCACACCACTTCGTTTCTAAACCGATTAATACTCAAACGTTGGGTAAAAAGATCCAAAGTGCCGTGTCCGTTTCAAAGAAACTCACCCAACTGAATGATTTGTATCCCATTGCCAGTCAAGAGAGATTAGCTCAAGCTTTGGCGATCTCCCCTAATGGTACTAGCGTTCAGTTCGAAGCGACATTGATTGAACATTTAATTGCAGGTAAGAAATGGCAGTTACTCTCTAGCGTCATTAACAACTCCAAAACCAACATGCACCCAACCAAATTGGTGGCTGAGGCGCTGATTCTCGACAGCTTAGGCAAGCCAAATTTAGCCATAGATAAGCTCCACAATTTTCTAATAGCACAGCCACTCTCATTGAGCGTGATTGACTGCTTAAGCTGTATCTATGAAAAACATAAAATGCTGCTGCCTGCTCTTAAATTAGCGATTCGTGCATTTGAGATGACTCCCAGCATCAGCCATCGTGCAATCAGGGCCATCGACTTAGCTGAGAACGCAGATAACACACATATGATCATAAAGTTAGGTGAGATGTATGCAACCCACATTTCAGCTGCTGACATTGATGTCATCCATTCCATTGGTGCGCACTTTAATTCCTTAAAAGCAACGTATCAGCGCGAGACGCAACTAAAGTACAAACGTATTTTGCTTGAGCACGCCAACCAATTCACCGAGTTGGTAAACCTGAAACTTCCGGTAAAACAACAGCAGCAAGTTTTGGCCAGCCTTGCCCTATTTCAGAGCAGCATATTGCTCATCGAAAATAGCCCTCAGATTGCCCACAAAAAAGTGATTAGAGCTTCGACACTGTTAGCGAACAATTTCCACAGCCAACCGACTTATTTGCTCACTCAGTTATTACCCATGCTCGCCCACTTTGGTGAGTACTCTCTTTATCATTTAACAGTGGAATGTCTCAAATCTCGTGGAGAAGCCATAAATCACCAACTTGAGTCCAAAAATGTCGACCCTTCAACGTGTATAAACATTGAAAATTTGGGTTCGATCCAAGAAATAAAGGACTACATTCACAGTTACCCATATTCAGTTGCCGCCAAACTTGACTATATATACGCCGTCAATAAAGCTCATATAGATGAGAAACTTAGCGACGACTATCTAGAAGAAATCTTACAGTTAGAACTTCCTCCAAAATGGAATCAATGGATTAGTGATTCATCAAGGTATGGTTTTTCCACTAAGCCGCCTAGCCCATTTTCAACATTCAGCCGACAGGAGTCCACATGCTAGACTTTGATGCTTTAAACGCCTATTTAGACAATGACAGAGACGTCATTTACGCCGTTTTGTCTACATATCAAGAAGACCATGGCAATTCGCTACAAGAGATCGAAGAGTTGGTTCAACAACAAGATTGGGGCAAGCTTCATTTTACCGTGCACACCTTAAAAGGCATTTTAGCCAGCTTTGGTGAAGAAACGGCCACAGTTGCATTGGAAAGAGTAGAACAAAACACACTCAATAAGCTTGCGCCGCAAGATGATGATCTTTCGGTTATCTACAGCGAAATGAAGATCATTAATCAGCAAATCGATGAGGTTCTTAGCACTTATTAGTCGATAGAATTAAAACGTGCATGGCGATACTTAACAGCCGACACAGCTAAAAGAGTTGAGGTGCTTGGAAACATTGAACCTCGACTCTTAACATTTTTCTCATCATTTCTCCTCTCAATTATAGTTCTAACCCACACCTATAAATTCACGTCATTTATCTAGATAAACCGATGTATAACACATGCTTTATAAACTATCCGTCTTAATGTTTTAAACGAAAAACCAACACACTTGATGAGATGCAAAATAGTTAAATATTTGTAGATCTTTTTGTGACATAAACATACGAAATTGCATTTTATTTATTGGTAAAGAAGAAATTGTTATCTACACTCTAATGAAACCAAGCGTTAATCACTTGGTGGCATAATAAAAAAAACTAAAACGTTCAGTCGGCTAGATAAGGACAAGGAAATGAACAACGATAGTTTTGCTGCGTTTCAGGGGCTCACGGATGAAACACCCATTACCGAATCATTTTCTACCAGTGCAGACCCTTATGCTCATTATCTGAAAGATATTGTTGGCATTGATCTGCTGTCGCGTGAAGATGAGGTGTATTACGCAAAATTGAATCGCGCGGGTGATAAAAAAGCGCGTGATGTAATGATCGAATCAAACCTGCGCCTTGTTGTGAAAATCGCAAAGAGTTACCTAAAACGTAAAGGCAATAATTTCACCCTGCTCGACCTGATCGAGGAAGGCAACATTGGCTTGATTAAGGCCATCGACAAATACGATCCAGAACCAGGCTATCGTTTTTCAACCTATGCTGTTTGGTGGATCCGCGAAAACATTGAAGCCGCACTCATGAACACGGGTCGAACCGTTCGATTGCCAGCCCACGTGTGTAAAGAAATAAACAGCCTCGCCTCAAAAAAGCTCGATGCAAGCAAAAAAATGAGTAAAGAGGTTTCAATTTCTGAGCTATCAGACAGTTCAGGTGTAAAGGCCGAACGCGTCGATCAACTGGTGGCGTTAAGCGGGTTTATTGACGTGACGACAACGGTTGGAACTAGCCATGCGCCTATGGTGCTTGATCAATGCGAAAGTGAATATATCCCAGACCCTCAACAAGATTGTGAGGATCAATCCTTTACCCAAGCTCTAGAACAAATCATCTATACACTTCCTCCAAAATTACAAAAGGTGCTCATCCACCGTTTTGGTTTCTTTGATAACAAGGTGAAAACGCTGTCTGAGGTCGGACAAATGTTGGATGTGAATGTTTCTAATGAACGTGTTAGACAAATGCAGAAAGAAGCGGTCGAAAGAATTCAAAAACGACTCAAATTTGATGGTTGGGTGTAAGTCGTAACCCAGTTGAGAATTAGTTGAAAATAACGTTAAGCCAAAACAAAGACCTTTAGGGTGAGCCTCCAAGCTTGCCCTTTTTGTTTGCTGATTCGTTAGAAAAATAAAAAGATCGTAAGCACACGAACCCTAAGTCGCTAATCCCTAATGCCTAATGCCTAATGAAAAATGACAAATGCCACACCATTAACTTACCTTAAAGAAGTGACTCGCTCACTGCGCAAAATGAGATAATTGATATAAGTGGTTTCAAGACAATCTTGTTCCCACACTGATAAAATCCGTTTAGCCGCAAAATAATAATCTTTGTTTCTCAACAACATCCCAACGGTGCGGCTAAGCTTTTCAAATCGAACGTGATCGCTCGCAGAGATGTAGTCATCGTCACTTTCAATAATGGGCGCTAAACCATCAGCAAACCAATTATTCAATATTTCTCGCATCTCTAATTCAGACTCAGGCACATCCACACTCGACAACTCTCGATGTTGAGGCGGTGGCACTATGTACTTCGACGCTTGCGGTGAACTGACATAACGATACATGTCGTCCCTCCTGTCTAACTGACCCTTCTAATAATTAAGGACATATTTACCTGTTCTCAAGTTTATTTATCGAAACAAACAACAAAAAAATTAAAAAAAGCCATGTATCAATAACTCTCCATGGCTTTAATAAGGGCAACTTTACGCTGCCCTATCTGCTTGTTGGTTTAGACTAGATGTCGGTTTAGGCTAAAACTAAGCTCTCTCGATTAAATCGAGCTTTGGTCGAAGTCGTTGCCTTGATCCGTTCCAGTTTGAGAATCTGAATCGAAGCTTCCAGAGTCGTCCGTGAAGTCAACACCTTGATCTTGACCACCTGAACTTGTCCAGTCGCTGCCTCCAGATTCCATACCCGCCATGTCTGGTTGCTGCTCTTGAGTAGAACCTTGCATGGTGTATTGATCATCGACCTCAACCTCAACAGAACCGCTAGCACCGTCTATTGAACTACCCAATTCGTCGTAACCTTGGAATTGGATCTCGCTAGTACCTTCATAACCTTCTGGAAGTTCAACGGATACAGGCTGCGCTAGGTTGCCACTGATTGTGAAGCTACCATCACCGTTATCCAGTGCGTTGTTCACAGTAGCGCCCTCAGGTAAGCCAGACATATCAGCGTAATCAACCGATTCGTTACCACTCACCTCATCTGGAATCGAGATAGAGATAGTATCGCCCGGTGCCGCGGTTACATCTGCTGTGCTGCCTTCAGCTTCAGCATCTTGAGCTTGGTCATCAGCTTGTTGAGCCACATCTACTTGTTGCTCTTCTGTTGCTTGAGCAGCTTGTACTTGTGGTTCATCACTTTGTACTGAATCATCTTCAACTTGGATGCTTAAGCTGTGACTTGATACTTCACCGCCGTCGTTAACTTCAACATTCATCGCTAAATTGCCATCGAAGTCTTCGTTCGGCCAGTAAGTCCACTCACCTTCACCAGATTGAGCAAAGAAGCCAGCATCGTTCGCGTCTGCAACATCAACAACCTGTGCAGAATCACTCACGCCCAACTCATCCACCAGCTGTGCATCCGTGATAGTTAGTGAACCATCATCAGCTAAGGTATAACCTTCGCTCGCCGCTGTTTCATCGCCACTTTGGATATCCACATTGAAGAAGCTTTCGATGCGATTTTCGCCATCGGTCGCGATAAACCCAACTTGAACATCGCCGGTGTAGTCTTCAGCAGGAGTGAATTGATAGTTACCTTGGTTATCGCTCTCAATTACGCCCTGACCTTCCATCAAGCTTACTGACTCAATGCTCAAGCTATCGCCTTCTGCATCGCTCAGATTCGCTAACATGTCTTCATCAGTGAACGACAAGGTTGCATCCGCTGCGATTTCCGTCGTTGTGATGCTGTTAACTTCTGGTGCTGCATTCTCTTGCGAGTCGCCTTCTTTCACGACCACGCCAGTTTGCTCATCATGAAGCACGCCATCTTTATCAACCACGTAAGCTATATCTGCTTCGCCAGTGAAGCCTGGTGCTGGTGTGAAGGTCCAAGTGCCATCGCCATTATCGACAATCTCACCTTGGCTGCGGTCGGCAAGATGAACCAGTTTCACTTCATCATCACTGTCAGCATCCACATTCTCAGCCAAACCGATTAGGTCGTCCGCCGTTAGGATGATGGAATCACCCGCCACAGTTTCGAAATCACCTGAATCGATACCATCATCAAACGCTTCCGGCTCATCTCCGTAATCAACCGTTGTTGCGCTTACGGTTACGAAGAACTCACCATGGAAGTCTTCAGGCGGCGTCATTTGAATGTTTGAGATATCCCAGTCGAACAGGTCGATGTATTGACCCGGCTCGGTGATCATCACGGTATTCACACCATCTGTTACCTCGAATCCAACAGGGAAACCTGTCATCACCAAGTTACTTAGTGTTTCTGAATCATCGACTAGGCCAACGTTCAGTCCCAAGTGACCCGTTTCATCTTCGCCGAAGACTAATGGACCGTCATGGTCAGTTGAAATAACCGCGCCATCTGCGACAGGACGTACGTACACAGGAACATCGAGAACCGTTTCGAACTCACCGTCACTCACGACAACTTGTAGGTCAGAAACACCCGCAAAGTCGCCTGTTGGTGTGAATGTCCAAGTACCATCACCGTTGTCTGTAACTTCTCCGCCATCTTCACCGTCTGCGGTGATAATGCGAGAAACAACAAGGTCTGCGGTATCAATGTCACCGAACAAGTTCATCAAGTCGCCAGCATCGAAGGTGAACGCGCCATCTTCGTTGGTGGTCATCATTGCGTTGCCGACGTTGAATGGTGCGTCGTTAACCGGAATGACATCCACATTCAGCGAGCCATCAACCACTTCTTCACCGTCAGTCGCTTGATAACCGAGTTCTACTAAGCCATTGAAGTCTTGAGTAGTCACTAAGTGATACATACCGTCTGGTTGCTGAGTTAAGGTCGCGTTCGCTGGAGCTCGAACTGTGATGCTCTCAATGCTGATCTCGTCGCCATCAAGGTCTGTCACTTGATCCGCGATGTAAGCAGGGTCAATCACCATGACCACATCTTCTTCGCCTTGCATCTCAATGGTTGGCGCTTCAGGTGCATCATTCACTGGCGTAACATCGATGTTGCCGTCGACTGAAATTGTCTCTTGGCCATCGCTAACGTTAAACGTCATTGGCACATCGCCATTGAAGTTTTCGTTTGGTGTAAATGACCAAGTACCATCTTCGTTATCTAGCAACTCACCCAAGCTAGGGTCGATTTGTAGACCAGAAGCCGACAGCTCGTCTGCGGTGTTATCGATGTCGGTAGCTTGAGCTAACAACATGTCTTGTGTGATAAGAATGGTGCTGTCTTCGGCTGTGGTTAGTTTCACATCCTCAGATTCAGGTCCATCGTTCACAGCCAGAACTTCGATACCTGCCGTTGTTGTTGCCGTTGCACCGTCATCATCGGTCACGACCACATCTAGGCTGATATCGCCATTAAAGTTCTCGTTTGGCGTGAAGGTCACAGACCCATTATCGTTTTGAACCAAGGTGCCGTCAGAGCCTGAGTAAGTCACGCTTTCAAGTGACACTTCACCATCAACGTCAGAGCTATTAGCAATTAACTGCTCAGGGCTGATTGTGATGGTGCCATCTTCGTTCATTTGGTAAGACGTAGAACCCGCTACCGGCGCATCGTTAACATCCGTTATCGTCACACCAATATTGGCATCGACTGTCTCAGTGCCATCAGTCACTGTGAAGCCTAGGTTGACATCGCCATTGAAGTTCTCGTTCGGAGCAAAGCTATAAGTGCCGTCACCGTTATCAGTGAACACACCTTCTGCGCCCGTGTAAGACACGTCAACGATAGACAAGTCATCGCCGTCAATGTCTGCAGCACCTGCTAGTAGGTCTGCATCCGTGAAGATTAGCGTTCCATCTTCCTCAACAGTAAAGTTTTGGTCTTCTGCTGTTGGTAGGTCATTGACTGGGTTAACCGTTAGGTCGACTCCAGCTTGAACAGTTTCAAGGCCATCTGACACATCGAAGCTCAAATCAATGTCACCGTTGAAATCAGCATCCGGAGTGATAGTAAATGAACCATCTTCGTTCGCTGTTACGGTCGCATTGTCACCTGCAGATAGGTTGCTTGCGGTCAGTGCATCACCATCAACATCGGATGCGTTAGCCAGCAACTGCTCTTGAGATAGCGTAATTGAACCATCTTCATCAACCGAGTAAGCCAGGTTTCCGGCCACTGGTGCGTCGTTAACTGCAATGACTTCAATACCAGCAGTAGTCTGAGCCGCTGCACCGTCGTCATCAATAACTGTCACATCAAGGTTGATGTCGCCGTTAAAGTTTTCGTTTGGTGCGAACGTTACCGACCCATCTTCATTTTGAACCAAGATACCGTCTGCACCTGAGTAGCTCACGCTATCAAGCGACACTTCACCGTCCACATCGGAGCTATTAGCAATCAACTGCTCAGGGCTCAATGTGATGGTGCCATCTTCGTTCATTTGGTAAGACGTTGCGCCTGCCACTGGTGCATCGTTAACGTCTGTTACCGTTACGTCGATGTTAGCATCGACCGTCTCTGTACCGTCAGATACTGAGAAGTCTAGGCTTACGTCACCGTTGAAGTTCTCGTTCGGTGCAAAGGTGTAGGTTCCATCGCCATTGTCGGTAAACACACCCTCTGCGCCAGTGTAAGACACGTCGGCAACTGAAAGCTCATCACCATCAATATCAGAAGCACCTGCTAGCAGTTGCTCGTCCGTAAAGGTAAGCGAACCGTCTTCTTCAATGGTGTAAGCGACATCTTCTACAACTGCGATGTCATTCACTGGATTCACAGTAAGGTCAGCCGTTGCAACAACCGTTTCAGTACCATCAGAAAGGTCGAAGCTTAGGTCAATATCGCCATTAAAGTCAGCATCCGGGGTAATGGTAAATGAACCATCATCGTTTGCCGTAACGGTCGCGTTATCACCGGCGGTTAGGTTGGCAGCGGTAAGATCATCGCCGTCCACATCCGATGCTTGAGCAAGCAGCTGCTCTTGGCTTAGTGTGATTGAACCATCTTCATCCACTGAGTAAGCCAAGTCACCTGACACTGGCGCGTCGTTAACCGCGATAACTTCAATACCCGCAGTGGTTTCAGCCGTTGCACCCTCTTCATCAGCAACGGTGACATTTAGGCTGACATTGCCGTTGAAGTTTTCATTTGGTGCGAAGCTGTAAGTACCATCACCATTGTCAGTAAAGATACCGTCTGCGCCTGAGTAGGAAACGTCGCTAACGGATACATCACCTTCAATGTCTGAGCTGTTCGCAAGAAGCTGTGCTTCAGAGATGGTAATCACGTTATCTTCGTCAACGCTGTAGGTCGTTGAACCTGCAACTGGCAAGTCATTAACGGCAATGACGTCGATACCTGCGGTTGTTTCAGCGGTTGCGCCATCTTCATCCATAACAGAGACATCAAGACTGATGTCACCGTTAAAGTTTTCGTTTGGAGCAAAGGTGTAAGTACCATCACCATTATCAGTGAATACACCATCAGTGCCGCTGTAGCTTACATCGCTGACAAACACTTCCCCTTCAACATCCGAGCTATTCGCTAGAAGTTGTGCATCGCTTAGGGTGATACTGCCGTCTTCTTCAACACTGTAAGTCGTAGAACCCGCTACCGGTACGTCGTTGATTGGAACCACTTGAACATCAATATTCGCCGATACAACATCTGTACCATCACTCACATCGTAAGTTAGGTCGACATTACCATTGAAGTTCTCGTTTGGAGCAAAGGTATAAGTACCGTCGCCGTTATCCGTGAACACACCGTCTGTACCTTCGTAGTTAACCGACTCGACAGAAAGGTCATCGCCATCAATATCCGTTGCACCAGCCAATAGCTGTTCATCGGTAAAGGTCAGCGAACCATCTTCATTAATGGTGTAGTCGTGGTCGTAAATTACAGAAAGGTCGTTAACTGCTGTTACGGTCACGTCTAGTTCCGCTGGAGTAACCCCACCGTTGCCATCGTCTACGTTGTAGCTAATCGAGAATTCACCATTGAAGTTCTCTTCCGGTGTAATGGTGTAAGTACCATCACCATTGTCAGTGATAAGAGCGTTCTCAATGGAAACATCTCCAACACTTGGTTCGTTACCACCCGTTTCACCAGAATCATCACCTTCCTCGCCGGTTAGCAATTCAGAGATATCAATGCCGTTTTCATTCGCGAGCGCTTCTTCTGCCGTTGGTAAATCAAACGCATTCTCGCTGCCTACATCTTGGCTTGGAACAATAACGCCATTCACGATATCAAATACATGCCAATGGTCACCTGATGGGTTATCAGATAAATCTGGGCTGAAGGTTTCAACCAATGTATCGCCTACAAATACCTGAACCTGTACATCTTCAACACCATCGACATCCCAACTTCTGCTGGTGTAGTTGTGTACTGAATAGTGCATGTCAGCATCTTGATAATTTGGAATAGTGATGGTTTCAGGACCACCGCCATTCGTGTCATCTACATCTTGCTGAACGACATTACCTTCACCCAAATCATGGCTCATGTCGCGATAGTAAATATGGTCTAGCTCACTGCCATTCTCTGTATCGTAGAGCCATAGGTGGTTGTCCATATCACGTGGACTGTCGCCCCATGTGACCACGATACGCATATCTGTTTCTTCAAGTACTTCGGATATAGCGGTTACGCCACCGTTGGTATCTTCGCCTGCTGGAACTAGGAAGCTGCTAGTAATTGAGCCTTCTTGTTCAATCGTAACGGTACCTTGGTCAACAACTGGACCGCTCACAGAGTAGTTACCAGATTGATCGGTCACCGCTGTGTAAGAATGACCTGCGTTGTCGGTTAGCGTGACATCCGCACCTGCGATTGGATTGCCAGTTTCAGCATCCAACACAGTACCGGTAACGGTCGTTTCATCGCCCTGCTCTCCGATAATTGCGGTCATGTCATCGTCTTCGATGTCAGTCGCGAATTGTAGGAGCTCTTCTTGAGTAATGGTGTATGAACCGTCTTCTTCAATGGTTATCGCCACATCAGCAGAAACAATTGGCGCGTCGTTAACTGGGTCAACGGTTAAGCCTAAGTTAGCGGCAATTGGTGTGTCGCCATCGCTGATGCTGTAGGCAACATCGATGTAGCCATTGAAGTTTTCGCTTGGAGTGATTGAGAACGTGCCATCGCCATTGTCGACAATCGTTGCATCGTCACCCACTAAGGTTAAGTCGGAAGCGACAAGGTCGTCGCCCTCAATATCAGCGGCATTCGCAAGTAGCTGCTCCTGCGTGATAGTGATGACATTATCTTCATCAACGTTCGCATAAACATCAGATGTCGTTGGCAAGTCGTTGACTGGGTTTACCGTCAGATCGGCGTTCGCCACAATCGACTCGGTGCCGTCCGAAATATCAAAGCTTAGGTCGATATCGCCATTGAAGTTCGCATCTGGCGTTACCGTAAAGGTGCCATCGCCATTATCAACAACGGTTGCATTATCGCCTGCGCTTAAGTTGCTTGCGGTCAGATCATCGCCATCCACATCAGATGCTTGAGACAGCAACTGCTCTTGAGTCAGAGTAATCGAACCATCTTCATCAATGCTGTATGCCAAGTCACCCGATACTGGTGGATCATTAATTGGAAGAACATCAATACTTGCGCTGGTGGCTACTGTCGCACCGTCTTCATCTGTCACCACTACATCGAGGCTAACATCGCCATCGAAGTTTGCGTTCGGTGCAAAGCTGAATGTGCCGTTGCCGTTGTCAGTAAAGATACCGTCAGCGCCTGTGTAAGTAACACTATCAATCGCCACTTCACCTTCAATATCAGAAGAGTTCGCCAACAGTTGCTCTGCACTGATGGTGATAACTTCATCTTCGTTGACTGAGTAGCTGGTTGAGCCTGCGATTGGCGGATCGTTCACCTCAAGTACGGTGATTCCCGCGATAGTCGCTTCTGTTGCCCCTTCTTCATCGGTAACAACAACCGCTAAACTCACATCTCCATTGAAGTTCTCGTTTGGAGAGAAGGTGTAAGTGCCGTCACCGTTGTCTTCGAACACACCATCACTGCCAGTGTAAGTCACGCTATCAATCGCAACCTCACCTTCAATATCTGAAGAGTTGGCTAATAGCTGTTCGTTACTGATCGTGATTGAGTTGTCTTCATGCGCAGTGTAAGACGTGCTACCCGCCACTGGTGGATCGTTCTCAGGCGTCACGCTCACATCAATGTTGGCTTGAACCGTATCCGTGCCATCTGACACATCAAAGCTGAAGTTCACATCACCATTGAAGTTCTCGTTTGGCGCAAAGCTGTAGCTTCCGTCACCATTGTCGGTAAGCACACCATCAGCACCAGTGTATGTCACACCTTCGACTGTTAGGTCATCACCTTCAACATCCGTCGCACCCGTTAACAGGTCAGCGTCAGTGAAGTTAAGAACCCCATCTTCACCAATAGTGAATGCTTGGTCTTGTGGCTCTGGCGCATCATTGACAGGTGTTACCGTCAAGTCTAGGCCAGCAGCGACCATGTCCTCTCCATCGGTGACATCGTAACTAAATTCGATATTACCGTTGAAGTTTTCACTCGGTGTAATGGTGAAACTGCCATCGTCGTTCATTTGAACGGTCGCATTTTCATCATTGGTGGTTAGGTTGATTGCTGATAGGTCATCACCATCAATGTCGACAGCGTGCTCTAGCAACTGCTCTTGAGTTAGCGTGATGCTGTTATCTTCGGCTGTAACGGCACTAATATCACCGTCAACTTCTGGAGCATCGTTCGCAGGTGAGATGTGAATCGTCACGTCTTGCGTAGCTGTTGCGGTTGTACCGGTATCAACATCTGTTGATGTTGCATTCACAGTTAGAACCACATCACCATTGAAGTCACCTGAAGGGATAAACTCTAGCCCTTCTAGCTCGCCTGGTTGCAATGACCAAGTGCCATCACCGTTATCGGTACCTGCAGAAAGCGAGCTGCCTTCTGGCACGTCTTCAATCAAGATAGCAAGGTTTTCTGAGCCATCGGTATCTGTTAGAGCTGCATCAATATCAAGTGGTACAGGTGTGTCTTCAGTACCAATGATTTGGTAATCCGCGTCAGACACTGTGATTTCGATGTTGTCGATACCAAACGCCTCGTCATCGACGCTTTGATTCAGGGTTGAACCGAAGCCAAGTTCAAGTTGGCCGTCTTCTACTGGTACCGTTAGGTTGATTTGATGTGCTTGGTCATTCCAACCACTGAAGCCCTCACCTTGCGATACGCCGTGAACCACTTCGCCGACTTCATTTCCTTCTGAATCGTAAAGCGTTGTTGTGCCATCTTGAGTACGGAACGCAGAATTATCTAATGTCGTTAGCTCTTCGCCGCCGACAAAGATTTGGAACGACTCACCATCCCAAGAATCAATTTCGTAGAAGTTGAACGAGATATTAACTTCGCTCACATCACTTGGAATGTCGTAAGTTTTGCTGACGGCTTCATCACCGCCCGTTCCACCAATACGACCTAGCATGTCACCCGACTCGAAGCCTTGAGAGCTTTCTGTGCCTGTATTCCAACCGTTTGAGCCAGACTCGAAGTTGTCTGAAGCAATCACTAGGTCAGAAGCAATCGACAGCTCTGGCATATCAACCACAGATTGAACATCAATCGTCGCTTCTGCTGGTACTGTCGCGGTACCGTCATTCACGTCGAACGTCACATTCACATTGCCGTCGAAGTTTTCATTCGGTGCGAATGTGTAAGTGCCGTCGCCGTTATCAACCAAAGTACCGCTATCTGAAGCCACATTTTCAACCGATAGGTTATCACCATCAATGTCGCCCGCATTTTGCAGCAGTTGTTCTTCTGTGAAGGTAAAGCTGGTGTCTTCTTGAGTCACAAACTGTGGCTCACCGACAGTTGGCAGGTCATTAACTGGGTTAACCGTTAGGTCAGCCGTTGCTTGAAGCGTCGCATCGCCATCGGTAATGTCGAAGTTCAAATCAATGTCGCCATTGAAGTTAGCATCTGGCGTGATAGTGAAACTACCATCATCGTTTGCTGTAACTGTCGCATCACCACCAACGGTTAGGTTAGCCGCTGTTAAGTCATCGCCATCAACATCACTCGCTTGAGCAAGTAATTGCTCTTGGCTCAAGGTAATTGAGCCATCTTCGTCCACGCTGTACGCCAAGTCGCCCGATACCGGAGCATCGTTAACAGGCAGAACATCAATGCTTGCGTTGGTCGCTACGGTTGCGCCTTCTTCATCAGTAACGACAACATCAAGGCTTACGTCGCCATCGAAGTTAGCGTTAGGTGCGAAGCTGAATGTTCCGTCACCATTGTTGGTAAAGATACCGTCTGAACCTGTGTAGTTAACGCTATCAATCGCCACTTCACCTTCGATATCAGAAGCGTTTGCCAACAGTTGCTCTGAACTGATGGTGATAACTTCGTCCTCGTTGACTGAGTAGCTGGTTGAGCCTGCGATTGGTGGATCGTTCACCTCAAGTACAGTAATACCCGCGGTGGTCGCTTCAGTTGCGCCCTCTTCATCAGTTACGACAACATCAAGGCTAACTTCGCCGTTGAAGTTTTCGTTTGGTGAGAAGGTGTAAGTACCGTCACCGTTGTCTTCAAAGACACCGTCAGCGCCAGTGTAAGTCACGCTATCGACGGCCACATCACCTTCAATGTCCGAAGAGTTAGCAAGTAACTGTTCGTCGCTGATGGTAATTGAGTTGTCTTCATGAACGGTGTAAGACGTGCTACCTGCAACCGGTGGATCGTTCTCTGGTGTCACGCTGACATCAATGTTGGCTTGAACCGTATCCGTGCCATCTGACACATCAAAACTGAAGTTTAAATCACCATTGAAGTTCTCGTTTGGCGCAAAGCTGTAGCTTCCGTCGCCATTGTCAGTAAGAACACCGTCGGCACCTGTGTAAGTCACGCCTTCAACCGATAGGTCATCCCCATCGATATCGGTAGCACCTGTTAGCAAGTCTTCATCTGTGAAGTTCAAGATGCCGTCTTCGCCAATGCTGAACGTTTGATCTTGTGGTTGTGGAAGGTCATTGACTGGGTTAACGGTTAGGTCAGCCGTCGCAACGAGCGTGTCTGTACCGTCGCTAATGTCGAACGTTAGGTCAATGTCACCATTGAAGTTCGCATCTGGCGTAATGGTAAAGCTGCCGTCATCGTTAGCAACAACCGTCGCGTCTCCATCAACAATCAAGTTAGAAGCAGTAAGGTCGTCTCCGTCTACATCGCTTGCTTGAGAAAGAAGCTGCTCTTGGCTCAAGGTAATCGAACCGTCTTCCTCAACACTGTATGCAAGGTCGCCTGATACTGGTACATCGTTGATTGGTAATACATCAACCGTAATAAACGTATCAACTTGAGCGCCGTCTTCATCTTGAATGGTTACATCCAATTGAACTTGGCCGTTGAAGTTTTCATTCGGAGCGAAGCTACATGTACCGTCACCATTGATTGAGAAGATACCGTCTGGGCCATCGTAGTTGATCTCAACAAGCTCAACATCACCTTCAATATCAGAAGCGTTCAACAGAACTTGAGACTCATTGAAAGTCAGTACTGAATCTTCATCGATGGTGTATGACGTAGGGCCAGCAACTGGCGGATCGTTCACCTCAAGGACAGTAATACCCGCCGTTGTTGCTTCAGTCGCTCCATCTTCATCCGTCACGACAACATCTAGGCTAACTTCGCCATTAAAGTTCTCGTTTGGCGAGAAGGTGTATGTACCGTCACCGTTGATTTCCAGAACACCGTCGCTACCACTGTAAGTCACGTTATCAATTGCGACTTCGCCTTCGATATCCGAAGAGTTCGCTAGCAGTTGTTCGTTGCTGATTGTAATAGAGTTGTCTTCATGAACCGTGTAAGACGTACTACCCGCAACCGGAGGATCATTCTCTGGCGTCACGCTCACATCAATGTTAGCGGTTACCGTATCGGTTCCATCTGATACATTGAACGAGAAGTTCACATCGCCATTGAAGTTTTCATTCGGCGCGAAACTGTAGGTGCCATCGCCATTATCGGTTAGGACACCATCTGCGCCAGTGTAAGTTACACCTTCAACACTTAGGTCGTCCCCTTCAATGTCCGTTGCACCTGTTAATAGGTCTTGGTCATTGAACGTTAACACGCCATCTTCGCCGACTGTGAATGCGTGGTCTTGTGCTTCTGGACCGTCATTTACTGGTGAAACTGTTAACTCAAGGTTGGTAGAGACAACATCATCACCATCAGACACATCAAACGTAAAGCTAACATCGCCATTGAAATCAGCATCTGGCGTTAATGTGTACGTACCATCACCGTTATCGGTAATCGTAACGCTCTCATCATCGGTTGCTAAATTCAGAGCCGTCAACTGATCGCCATCTAAATCACGCGCATTAGCCAATAAGTCTTCTTGCGTAATGATGATTGAACCATCTTCTTCAACCGTTGCAGAAACCGGAAGTGCTTCAGGTGCGTGCTCAATGTGCGCGCCTGTCGCGTTAATGTAGATGGTTTGAGATACCGTTTCAGAATCATCATTCGATAACTCTGTCGCAGTTGCGGTTACATGAACTTCAAGCTGCTCATTGAAGTCTTCTGGTAACTGGATTTGTAACGCATTTTCGATAGCCGTTGTTGGTAAGTTCACCGTACCATCAGGGCCAACCGTTACTTCACCGCTGTAGATTTGGCTGTTCACTTCACCGACATCGATTGTGAAGTTGAAGTCAGAATAGTCAGCATCACCGCCGCCATACAAATCTTCAAATCCGTAAACCAGCTCGCCGTCTTCATTAACCGTAGTACGAGTATGTTCGATACCATCTTGGTTTAGCTGAGAGCTTGAACCACCATGGAAGATCGCGTCACCATTTTGGCCTTGAATCACTGTCTCGGTTCCATCAGCAGCCACAAAGACAAGTTGAGGATCAACCGTATCCATGTTCGCAGGCGAACCATCCTCAGCACGGAACTCGTACTGACCGTCTTGCATCGCATCAAAGTCGTTGTGCTGATGTCCGTTTGGAATTAAGAACAGGTTAAAGCTTTCGCCTTCCTCGACTTGGAAGCTGAATTGATCTTGCCCTGGAACAAGGTCGCCGCCACCACCAACTTGTGATGCGTTTTCGTAAACAACTTCAACACCTGTGATGTTGCCGTCTTCGTCTACTTTGTAGTAACCCGCAGCGTTTTGGTAGCCAGCCGTCTCACCTTCAAACGTTACTGTGATTTCAGTGTCGTTGTAACTAGTGATACCGTTCTCTTGGTCATTCAGAACGCCTTCGTTATCGTATTGAATAACCGAACCTTCTGGCACACCATCTACTGTAACAGTGAGTGTTTCAGACAAGTCTTGGTCGACAAGTGCCGCAGCAATGTTCAGTTCAACAATACCGCCTGGCTCAACCAAAATCGCCTGGTCGTCGACGTTAACACCATCACCATCCGTGATAACTAAGTCAGGCGCATCAGCAACTGCTTCAATGTGAACATTAATGTCTTGTTCAACTTCATCCGTACCGTCTGTCACAGTAAAGCTGAACTGCAGATCACCACTGAAGTGCTCTTCAGGAACGAAGCTGAACGTGCCATCGCCGTTGTCGGTTACTGTGCCTTCATCACCAGAGTAATTGATGCTGGTAACGCTTAGGTCGTCGCCATCAATATCAATTGCAGCACTCAATAGATCTTCTTGAGTGAACAGGATGCTGCCATCCTCTTCGATGTGGTACATTCCTGGAGCAACAATTGGAATGTCATTCACCGGATTAACGGTCAATGTCATATCATTAGACGTGCTCAGCTCACCGTCGCTCACCTCATAAGTGAATGCAATATCGCCATTGAAGTTCTCTGAAGGTGTCACTGTGTACGTGCCATCACCATTGTCTACAATGCTGGCATTTGGATCGTTAGTTTCAAGCGCGCTTGCAAACAACTCATCGCCATCTTGGTCGCTCGCGTTCTCCAACAACATTTCTTGTGTAACGAGGATTGAACCATCTTCGTCGACATCTGCCACCATTGGCGTCGCTTCTGGCGCATCGTTGACGAACTCAACTTTTAGGTCGATGTTTGCGGCAACCACATCAGTGCCATCGCTCACATCAAACGCTAAGTCAACGTTACCGAAGAAGCCCTGCTCTGGTGTTAATGTGTATGTTCCATCGCCATTGTCTGTGACTTCTACCGTGTCGCTTGCACTCGTCACATTCACAACTGACAGTTCGTCGCCTTCAATGTCTGTCGCTTGTGCTAATAGTTCAGCTTCGGTAATGGTAATCGCTTGACCGTCTTCCGTAGTGAAAGACATGTCAGGCACGTCTGGAGCATCGTTGATAGGGTTTACGGTTAGGTTGAGGTCAGCCGCAACAGTTTCGATCGCGTCAGTGACATCATAAGTAAACTCAATCTCACCAAAGAAATCTGCACTTGGTGTAATAGTGAAGCTACCGTCTGGGTTTTCTACAACAACCGCATTTGGATCGTTGGTCGCAAAGTTAACCGCTTCAAGGTTATCGCCATCTACATCGGTTGCATTCGCTAACAGATCCTCTTGAGTGATAGTGATTGAACCGTCTTCATCAACAGCGGCTTCAATTGGACCACTCACCTCTGGGCCTTCATTGACAATTTCAACGTCAACTCTTGCTGTGCTTGGTGCGCTTGCTTGGCCATCACTGATATCGAAAGTCAGATTCACTTCACCGTAGAAGTCCTCTGCAGGTTCGAAGGTAAAGGTATTATCACCGTTATCCGTTAACGTACCTTGCGCTTGGTCTGCAAGTAATAGGTTTTCGACATGAAGAATGTCGCCATCAACATCGGTAGCACCAGACAATAGGTCTTTCGCTTCGATGATCATGGAGCCGTTTTCAAGCATTTGGGTGTGCAATGGTTCACCCGGAACCGGCACATCATTGACTGGTACAACCGTTAGGTCTAGGTGCGTTGCAACTTCATCAGTTCCATCAAACACCTTGTAGTCGATGTCGATTTCACCATTGAAGTTTTCATTCGGCATGAAGGTAAACGTACCATCGCCGTTGTCGACCAAGTCACCGTTATCACCACCGTAAGTGATGTCAGAAATAGACAGCGTATCGCCTTCCACATCTGTGGTGTTCGCTAGCAAGTCATCTGCACTGAACGTGATACCTTCATCTTCATCTGTCGATAGAACAATCGGGCCAGAAACGATTGGCGCATCATTTACTGATTCGAAGTTGATGTTGATGATGTTGCTGTCTGTCAGCTCACCATCCGTAACTTGGTAACCGAGTTCGATTTCACCATGGAAGTTTTCATCCGGTGTTACCGTCCAAGTACCATCACCATTATCGGTGAGTGTTGCATGCTCTGAGTTTTCACCCACTAGCTCGAGATTTTCAATATCAAGGTCGTCGCCATCAATATCAGATGCTTGCGCCAGTAGTTGCTCTTCGGTAATCACAACCGAAGCAAACTGGGCAGAACCATCGGTATCGACAGTGATATTCGGAAGATCAGCCGTTAGTTCGATTTCGTTGTCACCCGCATGGATGTTCAACTCAACCGTTTCGGTGATTTCTGAACCGTCTACACCAATCGATGTAAACACCGCTTCATCATGAAAAGTTTGTGACACTGTCATGTTTTGAACGACGTAAGTACCATTACCTTGCACGGTACCAAGCTCAAAGTAAGACACTGGTTGATCAACCGTTAGCGTGTAATCTGTCTCGAAAGTACCACGGTCTTCTTTGTGGTAAGTCATCGAGTCAATTAGGTCGCCATCCTCATTGAACGCTTTGATTTCTACTTCTGTAAAGTGACGAGACTCTTCCATAAACCAGCCACCCAAACCATCTAGGTGGAAACTGATTTCATTGATGTCTTGACCTTCAACCGAAACTGTCAGTTTCTCATCACCACTTAAGCCTTGGCGGTCAGTATCACCGATACCATGACCAATGTGGGTGTTGCCATTCCAGGCACCAAGAGGGTCATCGTTACTTTGAACAGTTACCGTTAAGTCACCATCTGAGAACTCACGCGTATAAGGGTCAACTTCTGTACCCCAATCATCCACACTCGCGTTATCGTCAAACGTACCGATTTGTGTGGTGTGTGTACCTTCAGCAAGAGCATCTTCACTTGGAACAAAGCGGACTTCGGTATCTGCAGGAACTTCTTGTCCTACTTCCAGTACCACCCATTCGTCATTCACATTCGCTTCAATGATGCCGTTTTCTGGCGCTTGGTCTAAACGTAGTGCTGGTTCTTCACGAAGTGTCACACCAACGGTTTGGTCTTCTTGTGCTTGGATGAAGATTTCATCGCCCGCTTCCGGCGCATCGTTGACAGGGTTAACCGTCAAGTCGAGTGTCGTCAGAACTTCATTCTCACCATCACTGATGTTGTATGTGAAATCCAACTCGCCATTGAAGTTTTCTGTGTGCGTAATGGTGAATGAACCATCGTCATTAGTAACAATTGTCGCATCTGGATCGTTGGTTTGTAGGTTAGTTGCCGTTAACTCATCACCTTCAACATCAGTTGCGTTTGCAAGCAGCTGCTCTTGAGTAATAGTGATGGAATTATCTTCGTCTACCTCTGCCTGAATGCCCGAAGTTTCAGGTCCATCATTCACAGCAATAACATCGATGCCAGCAGTTGTGGTTGCGGTTGCACCGTCTTCGTCAACGACAACAACGTCTAGTGAAATATCACCATCGAAATTTTCATTTGGCGTAAAGGTGTAAGTGCCGTTACCGTTATCAACAAATGAGCCGTCATCACCGGAGTAAGTTACTCCAGACAATGATACACCGCCTTCTACATCGGAAGAGTTTGCCAATAGTTGCTCATCACTGATCGTGATTTGGCCATCTTCTTGAACTGTGTAAGATGTCGAGCCCGCTACCGGTGGATCATTCTCAGGCGTTACGCTGACATCAATAACAGCTGATGTTGAATCAGTACCGTCAGAGACATCGAATGAGAATTGAACATCACCATTGAAGTTCTCGTTTGGAGCAAAGCTATATGTGCCGTCGCCATTATCGCTAAGAACACCATCTGCACCTGTGTAGAGTACGTTTTCAATCGACAGTTCATCACCATCAATATCCGACGCACCTGCAAGCAGGTCAGCATCGGTGAAGAGTAACGTACCGTCTTCTTCAATCGTGAACTGTTGATCTTGCGCTTGTGGCAAGTCATTAACCGGATTCACGGTAATGTCTAGGCCAACTTGAACTGAACCACCATCGTTATCGATGATATCGAAGTTCAGGTCTAGGTCACCGTTGTAATCTGCGTTAGGTGTGATGGTGTAGCTGCCATCATCATTGTGTTGGATGGTCGCATTTTCATCAGTTGATAGATTGATAGCTTCTAAGTTGTCGCTATCGATATCACCTGCTCGTGCTAGCAATTGCTCTTGGCTTAGCGTGATGGAGCTATCTTCATTGATGGTGTAAGCCAAATCGCCCGATACTGGCGCATCATTGATTGGCAATACATCAACGTTAATGTGTGTTTCAACCGTTGCGCCATCTTCATCTTGAATGGTCACACCCAGTTGAACCTGACCATTGAAGTTTTCGTTGGGTGCAAAGCTGCATGTACCATCACCATTTACAGTGAAGATACCGTCCGAGCCATCGTAGTTAATGCCAACAAGCTCTACATCGCCTTCGACATCCGAAGCATTCACAAGAATCTGAGATTCACTGAACGTCAGTACCGAATCTTCATCAATGGTGTATGACGTTGGACCCGCAACCGGTGGATCATTCACTTCTAGTACGGTAATGCCCGCAGTGGTTTCATCAATCGAACCGTCTTCATCGGCAACAATAACGTCAAGGCTGATATCGCCACTGAAGTTTTCATTAGGAAGGAAGGTGTAACTGCCGTCACCATTATCTTGGAACACGCCATCTGTGCCGCTGTAAGTCACAGTATCAACCGACACCGCACCTTCAATATCCGAAGAGTTAGCTAGCAACTGTTCATCAGAAATTGTGATGGCATTGTCTTCATTGACCATGTATGAGGTTGAACCCGCAACTGGCGGATCGTTCTCAGGAGTCACACTCACATCAATGTTAGCGCTAACGGTTTCTGTGCCATCAGACACATCGAAACTGAAGTTCACATCGCCATTGAAGTTTTCATTTGGCGCAAAGGTATAAGTACCATCACCGTGGTCGGTCAGTACGCCATCACCACCTGTATAGCTAATACCTTCAACGGTTAAGTCGTCGCCATCAATATCGGTGGCACCGGTAAGTAAGTCGGCGTCTGTAAATTGAAGCGTACCGTCTTCTGCGATACTGAATTGTTGGTCTTGAGGAACCGGCAAGTCATTAACTGGGTTAACAGTAAGATCGGCGGTTGCTTGAACCGTGTCAGTACCGTCAGTGATGTTGAATTGAATATCAATGTCACCGTTGAAGTTTT
>NZ_JBFROI010000013.1:0-1011 GCF_041471405.1 Vibrio sp. 10N.261.52.C11 | reverse complement strand
TGAAACTGCCGTCATCGTTAGCTACAACCGTCGCATCACCACCAACTGTTAAGTCACTTGCGGTTAGATCTTCGCCTTCTACATCGGACGCTTGAGACAACAGCTGATCTTGGCTCAGTGTGATTGAACCATCTTCGTTAACGTTGTAAGCCAAATCACCAGACACTGGCGCATCATTGATTGGTAATACGTCAACATTGATGACGGTTTCCACTTCTGCACCATCTTCATCACGAATGGTGACATCAAGCTGAACTTGGCCATTAAAGTTCTCATTTGGAGCGAAGCTGCAAGTGCCGTCACCATTTACTGAGAAGATACCCTCAGGGCCATCGTAGCTAATACCAACAAGATCAACATCCCCTTCTACATCTGAGGCGTTAAGCAACACTTGAGACTCACTGAAGGTAAGTACTGAGTCTTCATCAATGGTGTAAGACGTAGGGCCTGCAACCGGCGGATCGTTCACTTCAAGAACATTGATGCCCGCGGTCGTTGAGTCGGTCGCACCATCTTCATCAGCAACAACCACATCCAGTGCAATTTCACCGCTGAAGTTCTCATTTGGCGAGAAGGTGTAAGTGCCGTTACCATTGATTTCGAGGACACCGTCGCTACCAGAGTAAGTCACGCTGTCTATCGATACATCACCTTCAATATCTGAAGATGTTGCCAATAGTTGTGCATCAGAAATGGTAATCGAATTATCTTCATTCACCGTGTAGGACGTTGAGCCCGCAACAGGCGGATCGTTCTCAGGAGTCACGCTAACATCAATGTTTGCAGACACGGTATCGGTACCGTCTGACACATCGAAGCTAAAGCTCACATCACCATTGAAGTTTTCGTTTGGAGCAAAGCTATATGATCCCTCACCCAAGTCAGTCAGTACGCCATCAGTGCCTTCATAAGTGATGCCCTCAACCGTCAGGTTATCACCTTCAACGTCTGTCGCGCCTGTAAGCAGATCCGCGTCTGTGAACTGTAAAGTACCATCTTCTTCAACGCTGA
>NZ_JBFROI010000012.1:0-79835 GCF_041471405.1 Vibrio sp. 10N.261.52.C11 | reverse complement strand
TTTTGATATTCATCAACGAGTGCCCACACAGATTGATAGGTTTAAATTGTTAAAGAGCTTTGCTTGTCGAAACTTTCTTTTTACAAAGAAACCCTTGAAAGCGGACGTGAATTCTAGCGATTTAATCTTAAGTGTCAAACACTTTTTAAAATTAATTTCTTTCGAACTTTCCGTCTTACTGATTACCGCTGAAGCCTTATGGCATCTGCCGTGTCAGTGAGGCGGCATTATAGAGATCATCGAAAACATGGCAACCCCTTTTTTGATAAAAATTCAAAAAACTTGCTTAAGTGGCTACTTTTACGTCAAAAGGCTCTTTCGTAGCTCAAAGCTCATACAATAATGGGTGTATTACTTAAAACTTTGCGATTAGATCTTTCGAAAAAGCCTCTATATCTAGCTCAATGCTCCATTTCTCACTCACTTCTAGGATGTTATCTAGCGATTGCTGAACTGTTTTTATCGTCAATGTGTTGTTGTCTAGGTCGTATACCTGTTTTTGCGTGGTGTAATAGAAATAAAGGATGGTCAGCGCGTCTCGGTCGCCTTGCTCAGCTTTGGGTTGAATACGCTTGAGCTTACGATAGATTTGATTATGGATTTGTTTAAGGTTCCATACATAAAGCGCTTCTTTGAAGTAATCATGCCCTTTCACACGGCTCGCGATAAATGCATTCAATGCGACTGATAAGATCACACCTAATACGTTCAAGTGGAAATTACCTGTCGATTCGCCTGCGATTGATTGCCCTGAACCGAATAGCTCGATCAGTATGGTTCCGAATACAATGGCGAACACTGCGAGTGACCCAACCAACGAAACCAACAGCAGGTTCATCTTCTTTCTATATTCTTCTTTATTGATCTTCTGTAACTTCATCGACTACTTCCTTATGTAAGTCACCTAATAATTTGCGCATACTATCTACGTAAACATTGGGTCGCTTCAACCCTTACCATCTTGTAATGTGGTCATTCTCTATTTAATACGCAGAGTTCTTCTGGTTGGCGCTATACGCAACTCTATTTGACTTCATTAATAGAAAAGAGTTACATACCGCCACAATTTTGGTTATTCATCAATTCATGTTGATAAAGCCCGTTTCGCTTTATCACATACTGACAAGGTACATTCCATGCGTTCATTTGTATTACGCGCTCGCGCAGCCCCTACAGAGAGCAAACTTATCTTAGAAGGTGTTGGGCAAGATGCTCATACTGAGATTCTGGCTCATACTCTGATGAACACGATCTTCGTTGCTCAATCTCACCGTGAGAATGTCACCGTACACCTTGTATTAGAAAGTACTAAAGACTTTTCACGTACGATCACTTTCGATTCAAATGAGATCACCAACATTGGTGGCTTTCATGAATCGGCATTGTTATCAGCGGTAGTAAGAGCGGTTGATGCTTCTCAAGGTATGACCAAAGAGCAGACTCGTCAGGTTGAACCGGGAATCGTCGTTCGCACTATGAGCTTTGAAAAACTAGTCAAAGAACTGGCTGAAGACCACCAGCTATACATGATGGATAAGAAAGGCGACTTTATCCGTGATGCAGAGATTGCTGAAAACCCATGTTTCCTTCTTACTGATCACATCCCTATGCCGAAGAAAAGCTACAACAGCTTAAAGCGCTTAGGGACAGAAAAAATCAGCTTAGGCCCGAACATGCTGTTTGCTTCTCAGTGTGTTGTGTTGATCAATAATGAGCTGGATATTCGCGGTTTCTAGCCTCCGGACTGATAAGCTAAACAAAAAAGAGCTCAACTATGTGAGCTCTTTTTTATTATCTATCTCTTTGTATCAATGGTGTTATCTCGAAATCAGACCTGATTAACCAAAGATGAAGCTGTATAGGAAGCCTGCACCCATCGCCATGCTTAGGATAACGAATAGGAATGCTGCAATCATTTGGTTATTGAAGATTGATTTAAGCAGGATAACTTCCGTCAAACTTGCACCTACACTACCAATGATCAATGCCATTACTGAACCCAACGCCATACCTTTCTGTACTAGAGCTGCACTTAATGGGATTACCGCTTCAGCACGAATGTACAGTGGAATACCAATCACGGCAGCTACTGGAATCGCATACCACATACCTTCACCAGCGTACCGTGCAATTAGGTCTGTAGGAATGAAGCCGTAGATGAATGAACCAATCGCGATACCCATCATTAGGTAAGGGAAAACTTGTTTGAAGTCTTTCCAAGTTGAGAACCAAATTCTCATCCAACGACTAGGTTCTTTCTTCTCTACGATTTCAGCTGTTGCGCTTCCATCCGCTGAACAGCATGAAACCGTTACTTGTGGCTCTTCTTTTTTAGAATCGCAGCAAGATGTCTCTTTTGCCATTACTGGTGCAGGTTCGCCACATGCACTTGTACCACATGAAGATTCCGCTTTAACCGGTGCTGCTTTCTTAGGATCAGAATCACCACAGCTAGTGCCACAGCTTGAAGCTGAACCTGTTGATTCATACGCTTCAGGTTTTACGTAACGCTCAAAGCCAAGCTTCTCAAGTGCGTAACCAGCCACTACAGACACCGTCATTGCTACAAGGAAGTAGAACACAGCAACTTGCCAACCGAAGGTAATCACAAACAAACCAATGATCACTGGGTTCAATAGTGGGCTACCAAATAGGAACACCATCATTGGACCGAAACCCGCTCTTGCACGCAGCAATCCTTTTAAGAAAGGAATGGTCGAACATGAACAGAAAGGTGTAATTGCACCCAGTAGTGCTGCTACTACATAACCCTTACCATTACGTGAGCTCAGGATAGATTGAATCTTTTCTGGTGTAAGGAACTCTTGAAGAATCCCAACAATGTAGCTGATCGCTAAGAAAAAGATAATTAGCTCTACTGCTAAGAAAGCGAACATATCAAGTGCGTCTTTCAGCATTGTTAACATTTCATTGCTCATAATTAACTCCAAACTGGATTGAAGGTCGGGCTCTATGAGAAAAGTAACCAATCCTTAATTTCGAATATTCTCGAATTATAGAAATAAACAGCTCCAGAACAAGCATTATTTCGATAAAAATCGAAATTATTTTCGAAAACACAGTTTTTCAATAGCTTACATAGACACCGTTTTTAAATTTGAATTCGACATACATTTCGACTAACATCGAAATTAAATCTTGAGGAGTTAATATGAACTTAGAAGTCGTTGCGAAAGCACTTAAAGAGTTGGGGCACCCTATTCGCCTAACCATTTATAAGAGTGTCGTTAAAGCTGGCTACCAAGGCATTGCAGTTGGCGGCCTACAAGAAGAGCTAGGCATTCCCGGTTCTACCTTGTCTCACCACATATCAAGCTTGGCGTCTGCGGGCCTAATCAGCCAAAGACGAGAAGGAAGAACTCTATTCTGCGTGGCGGAGTATGAGTGCCTAGAAGGTGTGATTGATTTCTTACAAGACGAATGTTGCGTAAATGAACAGTGCAACTAATGCACCTTTGAAGCTCGAACAAGTCTGGGCCGAGTATCAGCAAGCATTAAAGTCATTCCTGCATTCAAAGGTCAACAACTCTGCGGATGTAGACGACTTGCTCCAAGATATCTTGATTAAGACCTATCAGAACTTAGATAAGGTACAAGATGCTAGCAGTGTTAAGGCTTGGCTGTTCCAGTTAGCCAACAACACCATTATCGACTTCTACCGTAAGCATGCACGCCAACAACGTGATAGCCAAATTGATGCTGAAGATCTGTGGTTTACCGATTTAGACCACGACTCTGAATTTAAGCAGAAACTTTCATTGTGTATTGAACCTTTTATTCAGGCATTGCCAGAACAAAGTTCATCGCTACTGCTTGCGGTCGACATCAAAGGCCAAAGCCAAAAAGAGATCGCAGAAGCGCAGAACGTCAGTTACTCAACGGTTAAATCCCGCGTGCAAAAAAGCCGTGCTGATCTTAAGAACCTGTTTGAAGAGTGTTGTAACTTGTCCCTTGATCAACAAGGCAATGTGATTGATTGCGAGCTTAAGCCGAACGCCAGCTGCGGCAAGTGTTAATCGTTACATCGAATCCGTTATTTCAATAGAACAAAGCCAGCAATTAATGCTGGCTTTGTTGTTTTCATAATCTGCAAATCACTCTTTACTTAAGCAAATCTAGAGCTTGAGCGAACCGAACTATGCTGCTTCCGCTTTTACCACAGGTTGATAGCGCCCCGGTTTATGATTCATTGCTAGAATCAAGTTGGTGACTATCGCACCAAGCACAGACAGAAGAACCAATGACACATCAACAATGAACAGAGAAAGCACAACAATCGTGCAGTCTAATGCCATCTGAACCTTACCTGCTCGAATTCCAAAACGTTCTTGTAAGAACAACGCCAGAATGTTGAAGCCACCTAAGCTCATCTTGTGGCGGAAAATCACCAGCATGCCGGTACCAATCAAGCCACCACCAAGTAAAGCTGCATACAATGCATGAATTTCGGCAATTTGAATCACGTGATACAAGTGATCCACGGCGAACGAAACAATCGAAACCGCGATAAACGTATTGATTGTGAAGCGCCAGCCCATACGAGCAACCGACAAAATATAGAAAGGTAAGTTAAGTGCGAAGAATACTTGGCCAAAGCTCAAATCTGTTACTTTGGTAATGAAGATCGCTAGACCAGCCGTGCCCCCGGTGAGCAAACCGACTTGGTTGAAAAAGATAACGCCGAGTGAAACCAATGCGCTACCTAAGATCAGTGCCAGTAAGTTTTCGCGAAGATTATGATCTTTATCCATGTGAATGACTCTCCCTGAATCTTTTAACATCGCGTTTCAGTAGTCTTGAAACGATTTATGCCCAAATTTACGATGTTTGACAGATAAGTCGAGTGAACGAGCAATGTTGCTTAGTGATTAGTTTGTATATTAGTTTTTACAGCTTTGTGAAACTTTAAATTAAACAGCTAGTTATAAGCCTTAATTTAGACTTTCATTCTTAATTAGATACTTGTTTCTATTAACTAACGAGCTTCAAGTTTTCTTATTTATTGAGCGCGTTTTATACCAATTCCAATCAAGCGACAATCTATGCATAAAACGCATAGACTACATCACAAATGGTCATTTGATACATACCCGACTCATCACTATGATGCGCGACTTCTTACAACATTGAGCGCATGTCAACACCGTATGTTTTCACAATCTCTTTTTGCCCAACTTGCCAGAATGACGTTATTCCTCGTCATTAGTTTGGTTATTGTGCATCACAGTCAGCCATTGATTGATCTCTTGGCTCAGCATGCCGTAAGCAGTGGTTGCCATCAGCAGTCAGGGCATGATCATTCTGGGCACGAACATCACCATGAGATGACTGACCAACACATGTCAGCGCAAGACCACTCACATCACCACCATTAATTTAAGAGTATTAGAATGAGCATTTTCCGTTTTCCTTTACTGGTATGGCTAGGGATAGGCACACTTATTATCAGTCTAGGGATCAGACAATCATTCGGCATTTTCATGATGCCAATTTCAGAGCATTTCGGCACGGGTCGAGAGTTTTTCAGCTTCTCTATTGCTCTACAAAACTTATTGTTCGGTGTGTTCCAACCTTTTGTTGGTATGGCCGCTGACAAATGGGGAGCAAGACGCATCATTATTGCTGGCGCATGTGCTTACGGTTTGGGTTTACTTCTTACCTCAATTTCTACCGAATCGAGCATGCTTTACGTTTCGTTAGGCGCACTGGTTGGTCTTGGCTTGAGTGCGACAAGTTACGTGATCGTGCTTGGCGCAGTAGCGAAAGTTGTACCAGCAGAGCACGCGGCTAAGGCGTTTGGCTTAACCACGGCTGCAGGTTCATTTGGTATGTTCGCGGTAATTCCGGGCGCACAATACATGCTGAATGAATTTGACTGGCAGAGTGCGATGCAAGTGTTTGGCGTACTGTGTTGTTTGATGATCTCTTTTGCGCTGTTCATGCGAGCGCCTAAAGCAGCCTCAAACAAACAAGCGCAAGCTGAAGAGAACCAAACACTCAAAGAAGCGTTGTCTGAAGCGTTTGCTCACAAAGGTTACTGGTTGATTCACGCGGGCTTCTTCGTGTGCGGTTTCCACGTAATGTTTATCGCAACGCACTTACCGAGCTATTTAGCAGATAAAGACCTACCCGCGAGCAGCGCTGCGATGGCACTGGCTTACGTTGGCATCTTCAACATCTTTGGGTCTTACTTCTGGGGTGTAATGGGCGACAAGTTCAGCAAACGCCACGTTATGTCTGCACTGTACTTAGTGCGTACTGTGGTTATCGGTGCGTTTGTGACTCTGCCTGTGACTGAATCAACCGCGGCTATCTTCGGTGCGGCCATTGGATTCTGTTGGTTGGGTACAGTTCCGCTAACGTCTGGCTTAGTTCGTCAGATCTTCGGTGCCCGTTACCTATCAACGTTGTACGGCTTGGTATTCTTTACTCACCAAGTGGGTAGCTTCTTAGGCGCTTGGGTGGGTGGTCGTATTTACGATTACTACGGTTCTTACGAGCCAATCTGGTGGTCAACGGTGGTGCTGGCATTTGCAGCAGCACTTATCCATTTACCAATCAATGACAAGCCCATTGAGCGACTGAAATTGGCAATGGCTTAACGTTTTATGCTGACTCCCCCACTAGCGTAAACAAGTCGTTCCAATAAAGCGAGTGAGTATTGAAAGGAAGCATCCTGAGATACTCACTCGCTTTTTTGTTGGTCGTTATAGTAGAAATTATAACTAGCGAAACTGGCATAAAGCTCACTGAATAATAAGACTATTATTTTAGTTTTCATTTATAGTATCCACCCGCTCCTTTAAAACTAATCCGCAGGCTTATGGAATACATAGATCAGACTGTCCTTATCGCAATGACACTCATTTTTGTCGGCTCGTTTGTGCAAACCGCAATCGGCTTTGGTTTGGCCATTGTTGCAGCCCCACTGCTGTTTTTGGTCTCTCCAGATTATGTGCCTGCGCCTATCTGTTTGATCGGTCTGTTTATCTCGTTATTCAACGCTTTTAAACATAGAGCAAATATCTCTATTGGCGGATTAAAAATCGCATTGCTGGGCCGTATTCCTGGGTCACTGGCAGGTGGTGCTTTGTTGGTGATGGTTTCAACGAGCGTGTTATCACTATGGTTGGGCTTATTGGTAGTATTTGCCGTGATTGTTAGCCTACTGCCCTTTAGACTCGAACCAACCCCAACTAAGATGGGTATTGCGGGGTTCTTCTCTGGGTTCTTTGGCACCAGTTCTGGTATTGGTGGTCCACCGATGGCACTGCTACTCCAACACCAAGATGCCAATCAGCTTCGTGGTAACCTTTCTGCGTTTTTCGTGTTTAGTTCGATCATTTCGTTGGTTGTACAGATCCCAATTGGCTTCTTCACGCTACACCACTTGATCATCACTATACCTTTGCTGCCTGCTGCTTGGTTGGGTTACAAAGTGGCGTTAATGACGACACAAAGCATCCCTAAAGAGAAGATACGCATTGGTTCATTACTGCTATGTTCTCTCAGTGGCTTTACGGCAATCTGGCAGGGTTTAGCTGGCTAGTTATTGGCGATAAAGACAAGAAGAAGAAAGACATCTTAGAAAACCAACACAAACACCCAATAGGTAAAAGGACGCTCTATGACTTACGACGAATTCAACGCATTCTGCGAGTCACTGCCTGCAACCAGTTATGTGATGCAGTGGAATAACTCGCACGTTTGGAAAGTGGGTGGCAAGGTGTTTGCGATTGGTGGTTGGGGACCGAAAGATGAGCCTGCGTTTATCTTCAAGGCGTCCGATCAGAATTTCGACTTTCTCAAAGAAGAGCCGGGCTATAAACCCGCACCCTACTTTGCTTCACGCGGTATGAAATGGATTCAGCTGTTTGAAAGCACACCACAAAGGGATGAGGAGCTGAGATACTATCTCATTGAGTCACACCGAATTGTGTCCTTAGGTCTAACCAAAAAGAAGCAAGCAGAGCTAGGGCTCAATCAGTAGCGTTTATTACGTACTGCTAATCTGAGCCCTTCTTTTGCAGTGAGGACGGATCCCTAAGAAGTCTGTTTCAAAAATGCAGGTAAATAGCGTTCTATTTTTTGCTCTGAGATAAGCGGCACCAATAAATAGATCAAACCCGCAAAGGCAATAGATCCGGCTAAGTCTTCTGGTCGATGCATGCCAAGCCAAACACGGCTATAGGCGACACCACCAGCCCAAACCAGTAAACCGCCGACTAGATAAAAGCGTTTCGCCTCTAGGAGAAGACCACCAAAGAACGCCAAACACACACCGACGAAAATCATATGTCCAGATGGGAAAGAGTAGTCAGTTTCACCCAACCAGTGACGCGTTCGCCACTCGCTCACCTTATCTTGTACAGACTCAATCGCAGCATTCTTTTCAACCAATGGTAATTCGTAAAACACTTCCGGCATATCAACCACTTCCTGCGTCACCAAATACTCAGAATAAGGACGAGGGCTCTCAGTGGAATGCTTTAAGAAGGTTTTCGCTGCAAAGCTAAGCACCAACAACAAGCCGAGCTGCAGACAAAGACTGACTAACTTCGCTTTGGAAAACTTCATCGTGAACAATACTAAAGACAAAATCGCTAGTGTTACCAAGAACCCTTGATTGCCCGCAGAGTAAGTCACAAACGTTATGAAGGCGCCATAGAAAGGCAAAACAGCACTTCCAAGGTCGAAGTCAGATCCAAAGATCAAAAAGGGTATGAGGGAATACAAACTTAGAACGAGCAGTAATAAGCCTTTGGATTTGTTAGAGAACAGAGAAGTCATGGCTAAGATCTTTTAGATAAAGTGGTCGGATGCTATCGCAGCTTAGCATCGTCAATATCAATTTTATGTCAAAACGGTCAGTCAGCCGTCATGGTGTAACAATATTCGATTAATGGACCTCTTGAGTATTGATTCGGTGAACAGCCACGCCAGCACCAATAATGTTCAACATCCATTTATGTTCATAGAGATAGCAAAAACCACTGAAACCAGACGAGACAAAGGCATCATCCCATTAATAGACTACCGGACGCGTTCTGCTGATAAAGTGAACACTTACCGGATTATAAGGCCAGAATCTTAAAAACTTTGCTGTCAGTCCTTTAAATCCACTATTGAAAGGATTACCATCTGGTCTGCTTTCAAAAGCAAAACAGATTATTAATTTTTATTCTCAGGGCGGGGCGAAATTCCCCACCGGCGGTATGTCCTTAGCAAAATCTAAAGATAAGCCCGCGAGCGCTCGATTCGTCGAGGTCAGCAGATCTGGTGAGATGCCAGAGCCGACGGTTATAGTCCGGATGAGAGAGAATGAAAACACACTCGTTTAAGTTGGAAAGGCGTACCCGCGTGAGTTGGGTTCGTACCTCCAACTTAGGCGGGTGCATTTCGTTTTGGATAAAACCATAATGAGCTAATACCAATCACAGTAAATAAATGATCAGAGATAGCGCAGGAAAAACGCTTGAGAACAAGGCAAAATTTTTCGATAAGTAGTTATTCTACAGTCAAAAATTCTAACGCCGTTATCAAGGGTTTTAACTAGCTAGAATGACCAGTTGTTTACTACGATTGGTACAAGTTACTTGTAATGAGTAGGCTTTGTTGTGCTCGGTTGAGATCCCTCATACAGCCCTGATTCTGGTGATATTTTAGGAGTTTAACCATGAATCAGTCTTCACTACTTGCCGAATTTGGCGAACCAATCACTCGCGTTGAAAATGCACTGCAAGCTCTACGCGAAGGTCGTGGCGTACTTCTACTTGACGATGAAGATCGTGAGAACGAAGGCGACATCATCTACTCAGTAGAACACCTGACGAATGCTCAAATGGCGCTTATGATCCGCGAATGCAGCGGCATTGTGTGTCTGTGTCTAACTGACGAGCAAGCGAACCAACTTGAACTTCCACCTATGGTTGTTGATAACAACAGCGCAAACCAAACTGCGTTTACCGTCACTATCGAAGCGAAAGTTGGTGTAACAACAGGTGTTTCTGCCGCTGACCGTGTAACAACGATCAAGACAGCTGCAAATCCAACAGCTAAGCCTACTGACCTTGCTCGCCCTGGCCACGTATTCCCATTGCGTGCTCGTAAAGGTGGTGTACTTGCTCGCCGTGGTCACACAGAAGGTACTGTGGATCTTATGCAAATGGCTGGTCTTCAATCGGCTGGCGTACTATGTGAAGTAACCAACCCAGACGGCACAATGGCAAAAGCGCCAGAGATCGTTGCTTTCGGTAAACTACACAACATGCCAGTACTGACCATTGAAGATATGGTGATGTACCGCACTGAGTTCGACCTTAAGCTTGCGTAACGTTTAGTGCTAAACGCTTAGCTCTTAAGCTAACGAAACTCAGAAATGAACATTGAAAGGTCTCACTCTTACTGCTTTTTCTAGTTAAAAGTATATAAAGGGTGAGGCCTTCTTCATTTCCTACACTGAAATCTAAGTTCCATCTCATCGCCCACGACTAACCTCTCAAAAAATCCTGCAAAATATGAGAAACATTCACTAGAATGGTGAAGTCATGCACCATCATTGATCATCCATAATTACAGGGGAATCATAAGCAACTGAAATATAACACTTATTTATTTTGGCACGGTGTCTGCACTACCACTAAGTAGGTATACAAATATTAGGAGTTGAATATGTTTGTAGTTATTTCAGTGGGTTTATCCCTATTAGTACTTGCGGCCCTGTTTCATTTCTCAAGGAAGAGACAAACAGCGCTATCACACAGGTTTGAAACCTTAGTTCTGCTTAGAGAATTATTGTTGTTATCACGCAAACATCGCGCGGCAACGCACTATGCTCTAGCTTATAAGTTGTCTAGCGACTCGATTCGCAAAGTGAACGAGATTTACGACAACATACTTGAAGTATCTGAACTGCTTCAGTCCCATGTGTCGTTTGATAGCCGCCCTATGTATCGCATCTATCACCTCAAGCTCATCGCCATGCACAGCGACTGGCAAAACCGTAGCTTGGTGCGTAACCAATCGATTCATGGCAAAACGATACGTCACAGCATGTTCTTAATGGATGAAGTGATGATCATCTGGCTTATTCAGTCTGAGCGAGAAGACATGAGCCGTGAGTATCACATGAATTGGCAACAGATCTTAGACTGCATGGAGATCCTGACCAAGTTACGCATGTGCATACCTGATATGGAGAAGCCTGAGGAGTACGCGAGATTCAAATTCTACGCATCTCAAACACACCGCAAACTTAACCAATTATCGATTATCTGCCCGATCAGCAGTGGGTCACCCATTTGCACGCGTGCGATGCATGCACTCACCGAGATCGCATCAAGCACTGAAGCGACCCAACCAGCAGATAGCATGTACGAATTAACCAGTGATATATCTACTGTGGTATCGCAAGTTTACGACCAAGTATTATCCGACATTACGAGAAGCTTGTATCAGCCTTTACCAGACGTAAACGAAAAGGTAATAAATACCCGATTATCCGTACATCATTACATGTAAAGACTTCGTGAGAGGAGAGCGTGCTGGAACTCTGAATTATTGAGTTCAAATCCGATATCACCATTGATATCGGATTTTTGTATTTATGAGCTTTTAAAATTCTATCGCTATGTATCATTGCCTATGAAGTTTCAAACATCGCCAGATTTGATATCGCTAGACCAAGCTTCTGCGGCAAAATCAATGAACTGACGAACAACCGGCAGCTGATAACTACGAGACAAATACACCGCCCACAGCACACTACTCGGTGAAACAAACTCATCCAATATTCGTATCAATTTGCCATTCGCAATCAGTGGGTTGGCTAAGTCACAAGGTAAACGAACTACCCCTTTCCCGTGCTGTGCGGCACGAGTTAGCACTCCAACATCATTAGCCTTGATAGTGCCAGACACCTCAACTGAATAGTGTTGATTGTCCTTAACAAAATCCCACTTAGAGACACTCAAATGACGAAAACAATTGTGTTGTCTAAGCGCTTCAACCGTTTCAGGTTCACCGTGTTTGTCTAGGTAGTCTTGTGAGGCACACACCACCGAATCAATTTCCATTAGCTTTCGAGCAATCAAACTATCGTCAGGTTGATCGGTATAGCGCAGCGCAATATCGATTCTGTCGTCCACCAGCTGAGCAAAATGGTCAGAAGCAAAAAGCTCTACTGTGATACTGGGATGAAGCTCTGTGAACTGTTCAACCACACTCAACAGCATATGTTGAGTCAAGCCAATGGGTGCAGCTATGCGAATCACACCTGAAAGAGCATCGGTTTGATTAAGTGCAGTGACTTCTAGCTCCGCCGTTTCATGGAGTATTTTTTCGCAACGTTGTAACGCAATCTCCCCCGCTGTCGTCAAACTTACCTTACGAGTCGTTCTGTGTAATAGCCTCTGCTTTAACCACCCTTCGATCTCTTGAACATGCCGTGAAACCTGTAAACGGCTCATGTCCAAATGCTCTGCTGCTTGAGTAAAACTGGCGCAATTTGCGACTTCAACAAAGCTACGCATCGCCGTCAACCTGTCCATCACACTCTCCCTTACCGACTTAACCAAGCCTATTAGATAACTGTATAGATACAATCTACATCATTTCACGATATTTATCGCAATCTAGTGAGCTATTAGACTGCAATGGCTGTCGAGAAACAGACTCAATAAATTAGATAATTGGAGAGACATTATGAAAATTGCAGTATTAGGCGCATCAGGTTGGATTGGTAGTCACATCGCTCAAGAAGCTCAATCTCGCGGACACGAAGTTGTTGCTGTTGTAAGAGATGCAAGCCGCGTAGAAATCAGCGATGTTGAAGTTCGTTCATTTGATTTACAAGATGAAGCGGCAAGTCTAGCGACCGCTTTCTCAGGCGTTGATGCGGTAATTGCTTCGATTGGTGGACGCACTCTAGGCAATCACGACATCGTAAAAAACACAGCCGCTAAGTTGCTTGATACATTGCCAAGCATTGGCATCGAACGTCTACTTTGGGTAGGAGGTGCAGGCTCATTAGAAGTGGCGCCAAACGTACCGTTAGTTACCGTTCCTGACTTCCCTGCGGACTACAAAAACGAAGCGCTAGCACAGGGTGAAGCGCTTGAAGTGTTCAAACAATCTAATGACAAGGTTAACTGGACATTCGTTAGCCCTGCTGCGGAAATCTTCCCGGGCGATAAGCTATCAACCTACCGCACAGGTGGTGAACAACTGCTCACTGACGAAGATGGCAACAGCAAAATATCCGTCAGCGACTACGCTATCGCGATGATTGATGAACTCGAAGCTGGCAAGTTCCCACGCCAACGCATTGGTGTCGCTTACTAGTCAGCTCATATATAAAAACTAAAAAAGCCGCTTGTTCAAAACAATGCGGCTTTCTCATCTTTATATGGAGCATTCCTTTAACCCAATGGCAAGTGACCCGTTTTCACTAGGATAACCGTCTCTTCTTCCACATAAGGGAAATGCTCGCTCATATGAGGGCTACGCATCCATGTGTGTTTTGGATACTCACCATGTTCATCTTTAAAAGTACCTGACAACACAAAAATCTCTTCACCACCAAAGTGACGGTGCGGCTGAAAACGTTCGCCAACAGGCCACTTCACTAAAGCGACATGTTCGTGCTCGAATTCATGCAGTGGCATCACTTGTAAGCCGCCAATACCCGGAAGCCACTCTGTTTCTAGAGTATTAATGCGAATTTGAGTTAAGTCTCTCGCATCAAACTGGTTGAGCTTTACCAAGATCGTGCAGCCATTTTTGCTTGATGGAGAATGCGCACTGCCCGGGGGATTACGGATATAAGTGCCTGCAGGGAAATCTCCAGTTTCATCTGAGAACACACCATCTAATACGAAGATCTCTTCGCCTTGTGGGTGCGGGTGCTCAGAAAACGAAGAGTCAGGATCGTACTTCACCACGCTGGTCGTGTGACCTGATTCTTTCTCTTCTCTTTCAAGCGGCTTGCGCCATACCCCTTTGGCAGGGCTCGCGATCCAATCTAATGTCTCGGTTTCTATAACCAGTCTCTTTGAAAAGTCCATATTGAACATAATGGCGACCTTACTCTTGTTATCGTTTTAATTATTATTGTTGTCTTTCTCGTTTCTATTCTACGCGAATACTGATCAAGGAGGCCATCTCGCTGCTATTTTGCCTGCGCGACAGCCACCTAAAAAGAATCCTGATTAATTACGACCAGCAATCACACCGCCATCAACATCCCAGATTGCACCCGTTACCCAATCTGCACTGTCTGACAGTAAGAAAGAGATGCTATTGGCGATGTCTTTCGGCAAACCTACTCGACCAATAGGATGGAACGCGTTGAAGCCTTCTAGCGCTTGATCCACTTCTTCAGGTTTGATGAAAGATTCGTAAATCGGCGTTTTAACAACAGCAGGAGAAACCGCATTCACGCGAATGTTGTAGTCCGCAAGCTCCATCGCCATGTGCTGTGTTAAAGCGTGCAAGCCAGCTTTTGCCATTGAATACGCAGAGGATGGTGTCGCTCTAATAGCTTGTTTGGCCCACATAGAGCCTACATTTACCACGTTTCCGCCACCGTTTTTGATCATCAACTTGCTGACAGCTTGAGTGATGAAGAAGGTTGCTTTATTGAGCTGCATGTATTGCTCGTAATCAGATTCTTGGTGTTCAATAAACGCTTTAGGGTTGAAGTAACCAGCCGCATTCACAAGGTAACCAATACCTTCTTCGAGCGACTCTAAATGCGTAATAAGACGAGACACACTTGCATCATCATAAAGGTTAGCTTGCCAGCCTGAAGCATGACCGAGCGATTGCAGCTCTGACACCGCTTTATCTAACTTAGTTGGGTTATTGCCGACCACCAACACATGGATGTTTTGAGCGACTAACTGCTTCGCTGTTTCAAAGCCCATACCACTTGTGCCACCGATTACTACTGCAATACCATTTTTAGTGAAGTTCATTTTGTTATCTCCTAAGTCATGTGAACGTGGTAATCTTAGGCTTTGAACTAACACTATGAATAGTAAGTACAAATCAGTTAGGTAGGTACTTATTGGTACATCTTTATGAAAAATCAGGAAAACTTTTTTTCAAGAAAATCAGCACCAGAGCGCTCAGCTCGCATGGTCGAAACCATCTACGGCTGTAAATGGTCGCTAACGGTTTACCAATTACTGGCAAATGGCATTAATCGCCCCGGTGAAATGGTGCGCTCAGTAGAAGGGCTATCTACAAAGGTATTGAATGAATGTTTGAAGCGAAATGTAGAATTTGGAATTTTAGACAAGCAAATGTTCAACGAACTACCACCAAGAGTTGAATACCAAGTGACGCCGTTCGGCGAAAAGTTCTTGTTGATTCTAGACCAGCTGGAAAACCTACAAAACGAAATCGACGAGATGTAAGTTTGAGCTAGTCCAACTATTGCCAAAAACAGCAGACAGAAAAAGGAAGGCAACAAGCAGCACTTAGCTCACTGGCATTTGCTCAAAGCGACCTTTTACAAAATCAATGAAGGTTCGAATTCGACTTGGTTGATAGCGGTCTCGATGGTAGATCGCTGAAAAGTCCACTTTAGGTACTATCCACTCATCAAACACTTGCAGCAGTTGCCCGTCGTTGAGTTCTTGTAAGCAATAGATAGTTGGAACACGAATAATTCCGTTGCCCGACTTCGCGCCCTGTACCAACACTCGTCCATTCTTACATTGCAACCTGCCCGTCACATGCACATCGACTGTTTTCTTGGTGTCATCCAAAGCTTGAAAGCTCCACTTACGCACAGACCCCGTTAAGCAGTCATGGTGAATGAGATCTTTAGGATGGTTTGGCTTTCCTTTGCGAGCAAAATATTCAGGGCTTGCGAGCGTTCCCATCTCGATGTCCAAAAGCTTTCTCGCGATAAAGCCCGCATCTTCAAGGCTTCCCATACGAAATGCGATATCGAACGCGTCTTCAATCAAGTCGACTCGGTTACTACTGAAATCAAGGCTGATGCTGATGTCTGGGTAGAGTTGCATGAACTCATTGACCAGATCCGCGATGATCACCTCGCCCAGATAACCGCCAACACAGTTTACTTTTATGTCGCCACGTACTTCTTCGACGTCATCCACAGCAGCAATCAAGGCTTGGTCTATATTATCTAAGGCTTGTTCACATCTCGCGTACAGATCTTGCCCTGCGTGAGTCAACCTTAAGGTTCGAGTGGTGCGGATAAACAGTGTCACACCCATCTGCTTTTCTAGGCTGCTCACTTGGCGTGATACGTGGGAACGAGACACATCCAACTCCTCCGCCGCTTTGGTGAAATTACCTAAACGAGCGATCAGCACGAAAGAACGAATATCAGACAGGTTAATTTGATTAAGCATAGTCGCCAGCTTACTTATGAAGTTATGAGATAGACGCTTTTATTGTTGCACCACAGCAACAGTGTTTCAAGTAAAGTGCTATATATCAACAATTCTATTTTCCTTAATATACCTCCATCGCAACGAAGCAAGGCAACAAGCACTTGATTCGAATGCACTTAAACAATACGTCGTAGCCAACCGACGCAATAAAAGTACAGAGGAAATAAAATGAAAAAACTAATCGTAATTACAGGTGCAAGCTCTGGTATTGGTGAAGCAATCGCTCGTCGTCTAAGCGATGAAGGTCACCCTCTACTACTTTTAGCTCGTCGTATTGACCGCCTTGAAGCGCTGAACCTACCAAACTCTCTATCTGTGAAAGTAGACGTAACAGACAAAGCGTCTTTTGATGCAGCTATCGCACAAGGTGAAGAGAAGTTTGGTCCTGTAGATGCGCTTATCAACAACGCTGGCGCAATGCTTCTTGGTCAAATCGATACTCAAGACGCACAAGAGTGGAAGACAATGTTCGACGTGAACGTAATTGGTCTTCTAAACGGCATGCAATCTGTACTTGCTCCGATGATGGAACGCAACACGGGTACTATCATCAACATCAGCTCTATCGCGGGTAAGAAAACATTCCCAAGCCACGCAGCTTACTGTGGTACTAAATTCGCGGTACACGCTATTTCTGAGAACGTTCGTGAAGAAGTGGCGGCTTCAAATGTTCGTGTTACCACTATCGCACCGGGTGCTGTAGAAACTGAGCTTCTGTCTCACACAACATCTCAAGAGATCAAAGACGGTTACGATTCTTGGAAAGAAGACATGGGTGGCGTATTGGCAGCTGACGATATCGCTCGCGCTGTATCATTCGCTTACCAACAACCACAGAATGTATGTATCCGTGAGATTGCTCTAGCACCAACTAAGCAACAGCCATAGGCCTTTGCCATCGCTAATAAATAAGCGATGAACTAAAAAAGCGCCACGACTTAACAAGTCGTGGCGCTTTTGTTTTGATTCAATCTAATTGCTAGTAAGAAGCGTGATTAAAACTCAACGCGGTAAACTGACGTGCTACCACTCACTTCGTTGCCAACCGCAATAAAGTGGTTACCAGAACGAGTGAAATACTTGATTGATTCTGGACCTAAATCACCCGCTTTAGCGTTGTAAGTCTCGTTGTCGCAATCACCGTCTTCATCAACCTTAGTGCACACTGGCTGAGTAAAGTCGCGATTGTTCAAGTAGCTGATGAAACTTGCGTTTTTAGGCTGTGTTACGTCGTAAACCATGATGCCACCTTGGCGCTCAAGTCCAATAAAGGCATAGTGCTTGCCGTTGATCTCCGCCACTTCGATCGCTTCAGGTTCTACGCCTTTATCATCACTACGATCGTCACCGCTTTGGTTGTTATCATTGGTGCTGTTGAAGTTTGCAGGATCTTGCTCAAGTACGATTCGAGCAAAATCATCGCCGCTATCAAACACTAGCTCGCCTGACTCATCCCAGATAGAGAACGAGCGGCTGCCGAATGCTTGAACCTTTTGGTCAGCAGCGAGTGTCCCTTGTGGCTTAATCACTTTAAGACGTGCAAGTTGCTTGTTGTCTTTCAATGCGCCATCTAATGGGTGGTTAGCGTCAACATCTAGCTTCTTGCCACGTACTTCATCAACATAAGCGATACAAAAGTCTTTCTCTGTGGTGTAGTTTTCGGTGCCTTTATAGTCATCGCCATCCCACTCAAAGCCTTTATCGTCACACTCTTTTTGCGTTGTCTTGATGCCATACTCGCGGCCGTCACCTTCGTTCGCCGTCACGATGTAGGTATTGCCATCGACACTGTAGCTAGTGATGCTGTCTGGCATGTAAAGTCCTTCTAACATCGCGTAGTTTTGTAGGTTGCCGATATTTTTGTCTTTATTCGACGCATCCAATTGCGCGCTATCCCAAGGTTTGCCGCCTAAACCAAGAATCGCATCCACCTCTGCCGTTGCGACATCAATCGCTGCTAGTGCGTTGTTCTCTTGCAGGGCAACGTAGAGTTTGCCGTTGTCAGCAAACGTTAGGTATTCAGGCTCTAGGTCTTGAGCGACGGTCGCATCGGGAGCTGAAATTCGAACCTTATCGGTTAATTCCTGGTGACGAGGCTGACCTTGGTTAAATACCTTGAAATTAATCTGAGTGACCTTCGCTTGCATCGGCCCATTCGCTAAATCCACCAGCGTTACTGAACCTTCAGGATCAATGCTGTAATCCGCATTCGGCTCACCTTCATTTGCTGACGCAATATAACGACCATCTTTAGAGAAGCTCACCATGTCTGGCAGAGCGCCAGCCGTATAAGTGGTGATCAGCTCTAATGTGTCTGAGCGATAAAGTGCAACGATGCCGTTTTGTTGTTTGTCGGCATTTTCAATCGCGACAGCAACTAACCCTTGATGAGTCGACACACTGTTCGCTGCACCAATATCAATACCAGAAGCTGCAGCCGCTGATTGAAGATCAATAGAACCCGCAGATGTTGGTGCGCTGTCAGAGTCCATCGATAACACATCAACTTTCTGAGCTTGAGCGTTCACAACATAAAGCTTGTCGGTACATGAATCGTAGCTGACGATTTCGGCTGCAGAAGTATCAAACGGGGCGTCGGCAATTGAACGGCCAACTAGGCTGATTCCGGTTACCTCTGCATTGGAAGCGCTTGGCTGCAAGATGGATTGGCATTGAAGGCTAAAAGCATCAAGTGATGTTTGAGATGGCGTAGCAGTCGTTGGTGATGTTGGTTGAGAACAGCCTACTAGAGCAGAACTTACCGCGATAGGCAGTAATAATGTCAGCTTATTAAATTTACGATTCATATATCCTCCATAATTTAAACCGCGATCATAGTGGGCTGTTATGACACTTATCTTTCCCTTTTATTAACAATAAATGACGACAATAGGTTTTTCTTACCCATAACAATAGAAAGCTAAGGCGAGCAATCCATTAACAAGTAAGCAAAGAAAAGCGCCCAAGCTGACTGATGCTTGAGCGCCTTTAGTAAATTGAATAGGGAGATTAGAAGTTGTAACCACCACCAATCATGAATACCCATGGGTCGATATCAACGTCTGTTGAGTACTGAACACCACCCGCTTTGTATTTAGCTGTAGTGTCGATATCTGCGTACCAAACCGATGCGTTCAAGAACCAATCTTCATTGATCATGTAGTCCATACCGATGTTTGCAGCAAGACCCCAAGAGTCATCAAGAGACAAGTCGCTCAAACCAGCATCTTTGCCCGTACCATTAAGTTCTTCATCGAAAAATACGGTGTAGTTGATACCCGCGCCTACGTAAGGACGGAATTTGCTGTTTGCTTCACCGAAGTAGTACTGCACCATCAGCGTAGGTGGTAGGTGTTTTGTGTCAGCGATATCGCCTAGACCACCATGATTTGTAGAGATTGTATGAGAGAATGGCGTTGCTGCAAGAATTTCAAGACTGATGTTATCTGTAAACATATAGCCAAATGTCAAACCAAGTTGGGTGTTTGAATCCACACCAAATTTTGACCCCGATGTCTCCAGAACATCCCCACTGCTATCGTTAGGAGATACCATTGCTGCACCTGCACGGATGATGAAATCACCTTCTTTATGAGCAAGAACGTTGGTTGACATAAGAGCCGCAATAACCGCAATACCACATACTGTTTTTTTCATTATAATTTCCTTTTGGGGGCTTAATCTTTGTTGGTGAATGAGTAATCATTTCTTATTTTGCGTGCAAGGTATCATAGAATAACCCTACTTTATTGATGGAAATCAATTTGTGAAAAGTTGTGATTATTTATGTAAATTTATATCGACCCGATCACTTTATCTCTTCATTTTATTGACAGTTTTGTAATGCAACTTTTCCGTGCGTCATTTTGTTAATCCAATCCCTTCACTTTGCTCAGCTCTCTTTGGATCAAAATAGAGCAAGCCAATATCTCGCACGCATCATTTTGGTGCAGCTCTACAAGAATCAATCTTGCCGCGTATAATATTCAATGAGTTACATTTGGCTTAGTGCTTGCAAGTCTATGTTCATAATCATAAATACATTGAGGTTCTGACTATGCAAGACACTCTAACAATCGTTCTGGCCGGCGGTGTTGGCTCTCGGCTTTCTCCCCTCACCGATAACCGTGCAAAACCTGCGGTACCTTTTGGTGGCAAATATCGAATCATCGATTTCACACTCGCGAACTGCCTGCACTCCGGACTTCGCCAAATTCTGGTGCTAACTCAGTACAAGTCTCACTCTTTGCAAAAACACTTACGTGATGGTTGGTCGGTGCTTAACCCCGAGCTCGGCGAATACATCACCAATGTTCCCCCACAAATGCGAACCGGTGATAGCTGGTACAGCGGTACTGCCGATGCGATTTATCAAAACTTGTATCTGCTGTCTCGCAGTGAAGCCAAGCATGTGGTGGTGTTATCTGGCGACCATATCTATCGCATGGATTACGCACCAATGCTCAAGCAGCACAAAAAGAACGAGGCCGACCTAACTGTGGCGTGCATGGAGGTTTCGATTGACGAAGCCAAAGAGTTTGGTGTGATGGAGATAGATGAATCTCTAGAGATCAATAACTTTACCGAAAAGCCACGTTACCCTGCATGTGTACCTGGTAGGCCAACTCGAAGCATGGCTTCAATGGGTATTTACGTCTTTGATAAAGAAGTGCTTACACAAGCGCTACTGGCGGACGCCGAAGATCCGAACTCAAGCCACGATTTTGGTAAAGACATCATTCCTAAATTGGTGGGCAACAACAGTGTTTACGCATACAAGTTTGGGGATGAAGAAGGCCGAGTGACCCAAGATGCGTACTGGAGAGATGTTGGTACTATCGACTCTTATTACCAATCCAACATGGACCTGTTAAAGCCAGCTTCGCCTATCGATTTATATCAACCTGATTGGGCAATTCGTACTTACGAACCGCAGCTGCCACCCGCACGAACCATTGCTTCGGTAGAGGGAAATCAAGGGATTTTCATCAACTCGATGATCGCGAATGGCGTAGTGATTGAAGGTGGCTCAGCGCAAAACTCTATCTTTTTCCCGAAGGTAAAAGTGAACAACGCGGCAATCGTGATTGATAGTATCTTGTTTGAAGATGTTGAGATTGGAAAAAATTGCCACATACAAAACTGCATCATCGACAAGAACGTTAAGGTGCCTGACGGAACCCAGATCGGTCTTGATGGCCTTGCCGATGCGAAACGCTTCCACATATCAAAACAAGGCGTGATTGTGGTGCCCTCTTCTTACCAATTTGAAGAGTAACCTTTAACGTTGGAATAGCTTTTCTTTAAACGAAAAAAGGCAGCGAATTCGCTGCCTTCTTATTTACTCACACAGCTTCAGTTAAGCCTTAACTGTCCATGTATTCGATTAAACAGAAACCTTAGAAAGGCCCTAACTCAATCATTTGAGCAATCACGACTGAAATCAGAGCGCCCACCGACCAGAACAAGAATAGCGGTAAGAAGAAACGCACCCACTTACCATAAGGGACTTTCGCAATCGCCAGTACCGCCAGCAAGCCACCGTTGGTTGGATAAATGTAATTCGAGATACCATCACCCAATTGAGACGCCAACGCAGCAACTTGACGAGTCACTTCACCAATATCTGCCAGTGGAATGATAATTGGCATAGTAATCACCGCTTGACCACTGCCCGACGGGATAAACAGGTTGATCGCAGCTTGTGAGAAGTAGATACCTGCCGCCGCAACAAGCTTAGAGCTGCCAGAAATGATCTGCGCAAGATAGTAGATAATCGAATCGACAATCTTCGCGTCTTCCATGATGGTCAACACCGAACGCGCAAAGAAGATGATCAACACAGCAACCAATACATCGCTAACACCTTTGGTCCAGTACTCACAAATCTTGTTCGGAGATAAGCCCGCCACCAAACCCGGAATAATCGCCATCGCCACGAATGCACCCGCAATCTCGGTGAAGCCGAAACCCATCGTCAACGTGCCGAAGATCATGTATGCGAACACGCCCAAGAACGCGATGCCCGCAAGCTTTTCACGTGTGGTGAGTGTTTTCGCTTCAACGTTAGATTCGTAGTGGTAACCCGTACCGTGCAACAAACCTTTGGTCGGATCTTGCTTAACTTTGCGCGCGTAGTTAAGCACATACCATGCACCCGTTAACAACATGAACATACCAACAATAAAGCGGTACCACATGCCTGAATACATAGGCAGTTCAGCGATAGTGTGTGCAATACCCGTAAAGAATGGGTTAGCCAAAGCGGCCGCGAAACCGGCACAACTTGCCAGTAAAACAACGCCAAGTGCCGTAATCGCGTCATAGCCAAGCTTGATACAGAACGGGATCATCAAAGAGATGAAAATGACATCAAGTTCACGCATACCGGTGAAGGTAACGTTGAAGAAGATCGCCGTCATGATCACAGGCGCAATCACGTATAAGCCTTGCTTCTTTAGCTTAGTAGTTAGTGCAACAACGGATGCGTCTAACAGACCCATGTGTTTGATAATGCCAAAAGCACCACCCACAAATACCACAACGCCCATCACGCCAGAAGCGGATTTGAAGCCTTTAAAAAATGATTCGAAAAAAGAGGCTAATGTTGTTGGGTTGCTGGTCAATTGTGTGTAGCTGTCTGGGTCGATAACCGTGCGGCCATTCATGACCACTCGCTCGAATTCACCAGCAGGGATGAAGTAAGTTGCGATTGCAGCAACGATCACCATGATAACCAAAGAGAGAAACGGGTGGTTTACTTCTTTCTCTGTCGGCGCTGCGTTACCAGCTTGAGATGTAGGTACGGATGTAGATACCGTAGTCGTCATATAGACTCCTTATTTGTCAGCAACTAAGGTTCACTTAGCCGCCGAGAGGGATTTTTGGAAAAACGAAACCCTTCACGCTGAACTAAGTTCGCGCTAATTTAGGCTGTTTCAAAAAGGCCTTTGATAGATGGTGCTCTCAAATGTACATAGTGAAGTAGTGAGAACTACTCTCTTTGCGTCCGAGCAAAATGCAGATGTTCGGCCAAGTCAGGCCAAACTGAATGAGGTCATTACAAGCAGATAAACAGAAAAAGTCTGTTTTGGTAATGCGTTTTTTATCAATTACAAAGACAAGCGGCGCATACTAGCACAACGAGTCATTAATTGTCAGAAAAGTGTGAGTTTCGTCATGCTTTGGTGAGCAAAAGAAAAGCGCCCACTAATAAGTAAGGCGCTTTTCTGCAATCGAATCGAGTTACTTAGGTGCTAATTCGTAGTTTTCTTGCATCTCATGAGGGACAATCCCGTACTCATAATCCGCTAAGTAGCCATCCTTATAGACCTTCATTCCCTTCTCATCCCAGCTCACTTTGATCATCGCCGTGTTGCCATCTTCACTGCCTAACAGCTCCAGCATTTCTGCATCAATCTTAATGGCTTTGATGGTTTTAATACGCTTAAACGGCTTAAATTCAGTGGCCGAGAATACGATGGCCGAGCGATAACGCTTAAGCTTGAGTCCAATCGCAAAGATTCTCGATTGTTGCTCAAACTGCAACATATTGATCTAGGCTCAATTGATGAGTCTCGCATTTCAGAACTTGTGCGATTCAAAGTCGAAACGCCGGTTCGCTATGAAGGTGACATTAATTATTGGCGTCAGGGCGTCGAATTTCCTGTCGATCAACTGGCATCCAATAAAGAAGTCGATATTCGAGCACGCATTACCATACCCGAGTCTCAACTCACAGCAGGAGAGTTTCACTTCAATATGGAGTGGGCAGTTGAGTGTCTATAAATTAGTAACTTAAGCTGAGTTTTTAATCAAAGAAGAAAAAGTGAGTGAGCTGGAAAGAAAATCAATGGAGTGACAAGTTCGGAATTATAAAACCGATAAAGAGAGATTCACTGGGAATTCGCTGTAGGTTAGCGCAAATTATCAAGGATGGAGTTTTTTTGAACATGTCTTTAAAACACGAAACATAATATGCGATCAGTTCATCGGACTTTCAAGGGAGTAACAAGAGAATATTTGATAACACTGAAGTCAATCACACATGTGCTAATTCTCAGTTGGTTAATCTATGCGATGTTTGCTACGTTTAAATGACACAGTCATTGGAAAGGTATGATTTATGAAAATAAATGTTCAAACACATCATGTATCAATTAACGACGAGTCACGCAAAGACATCGAAGGTAAATTCGAGAAGATATCTAACCATTTCCCATCACTGATCAGTTGCGACATCATCATTACTAAAGAACACGGTCAACATCAGGTTGAAGTATTCACCAACTACGAAGGTGTACGAGTAACAGCAAAATCGACAGACGATGTTATGTACCCAGCTATCGCTGCAGCACTTAAGAAACTTGAAGCGGGCCTAAGTAACCGTAAGGGACAATTGAAAGCCGACCTACACGAGAAACCAACAAGCACGAAGCCAGAGATTGCTTCGGACATCATCCAAGAGATGAAATTGGTATAAATCGATAAGTAGTTAAAGCGAAATAACGAATAGAAACTTATTAAGAATTTCAAAGCCAGCATACATTGCTGGCTTTTTCGATCTTAAAGCCAAGCAAACCTTCGCTTCTTTACCGTCCCTCGAATTCAGCTCAACCCCACATCATTATTAACGCCCTTAAGTTCTTAGCAGCTATAACAATCACTTGTGGGATTTGATACAGTTATAAGCAGAAATTTAGACCACAACGGAATGTTTATTATGAAGAAAATCGCGTTGATACTTTTCCTTGCTACTCAATTAATGGCTTGTACCGAGGTTGGCAGTGAAGCTTGGTGTGCGGATATGAAAGAAAAGCCTAAAGGTGACTGGACGGCTAATGAAGCGGGCGATTTTGCTAAACACTGTATTTTCTAATCACGTTAGCTTCTAATTCTACATTGGGCTGAATTAATACGCTCTGTGTAAAACAATCCATGGAACAAGTGAGTTTTAATGGAACACCAACTAGACAACAACTGGAAGCACATCGAATGGGTATTAACCGACGTCGATGACACGCTCACTTGGCAAGGTTCACTCCCTCCAGAAACCCTGATTGTGTTACAAAAGCTGAGAGACAATGGAATCAAAGTGGTCGCTGTAACGGGAGCCTGTGCTGGTTGGTGTGACCATATTGCGCAGCTCTGGCCTGTCGATGCCGTGCTTGGAGAAAACGGCGCCTTCTTACTAGAGAAGCAAGATGATGCATTACAACTCTCATCTGAAACACCGCTAGAACAAGTGCGTAAGAACCAAGCTAAGCTAAAACAAGAAGTTGAAGCGATCTTGTTGAGTTACCCCGACCTATCGCTAACTTTGGATCAATCTTACCGCTTGTGTGAGGTCGCGATTGATATCGGCCAAAACCGTAAGCCTGTTGATCCTGAAACTGTTCAAGCGGTACTCGAAAGAATACACGCTTTAGGCGCACACGCGACGGCAAGTTCGATTCATATCAACGCTTGGTACGGCGAACACTCAAAGAAAAACGCCGTGCACCGTTTCCTGGCTAATAAAGGCTTATCGCTTGAGCAAATCCACAATCAAGCCTGCTATGTCGGCGATTCAATGAATGATCAGCAGATGTTCGAATCACTTCCACTTACCGTTGGCGTGGCAAACATTCAACATTATTGGGATAAGCTAGAGCACCATCCAAGCAGGGTCATGTCGCAGCCTGGTGGCTATGGGTTTGCAGAATTTGTGGATGCGCTGCTGAGGCTTAAAAGTGAAGTAATTTAGATAATCGCTCAGACTTTGAAGCAAAAATCGCACAAGCTTTCACTCATGCGATTTCATTTATGTCATGCCCATCGACTAACCCGAAGCTCAACGAACTTAGAGAATAATCATCCCATCGCGATAAGTCAGAGCAGGAGAAACGTCTTGGCCAAGTAAGACTGGGCCATCAAGGTCGACAATTTCAGATTGAACGGCGATAGGCAAAGCTGCACGCATCGCCAAAGAAGTTCCGAGCATACAACCAGACATCAACGTAAATCCTAGCCTTTGGGCTTCTTCTGCAAGAACCAATGCTTCAGTCAAACCGCCCGTTTTATCGAGTTTGATGTTGACCATTTCATACTTACCCAACAGCGATGAGAGCTGTGAAGTGGTATGACAGCTTTCATCAGCACACAGTGGGATCGGGTGATTGATGTGTGCCAGTGACGCATCGTGCTGCTGTGGAAGAGGTTGTTCGATCATCGCAATATCAAACTCTGTTAGTTGATTAAACAACTCTTCGAGATTCAGCCCCGTCCACGCTTCATTGGCATCCAGTACAATCTGAACATCTGCCGCAGCTTCTCGTACCGCGCGAACACGCTCTACCACTTGCTCTCCATCAAGCTTCACTTTTAAGAGTTTCGCTCCATTTGCGACATAGTCTCGAGCCTGAATCGCCATCGCTTCTGGCGTACCAATCGAGACGGTCATGGCTGTCACGATTTGATTCGGTAACTCAAACAGGCTATTTGGGAAGACCTGGTCATGTTGTTTGGCTTCAAGCTCCCAAAGCGCACAATCGACCGCATTTCGCGCTGCCCCTCCGGTCAATAAAGACTGAAGATGATCTCTTAGCTCTGCCGGATCGGTAACACCTCGCTCAAACATACCTTCAAGTGCGCTAGACGCTTGTTGGATTTGCGCTAACACAGACTCCGATGACTCGCCGTATCGTGGGTAAGGGGTGCACTCTCCCTGAGCTTGTTTGCCATCATGTTCAATGTAGACACGAACAACGTGACACTCGGTTCGGCTGCCACGAGAGATGCGAAAAGGCGTTTGCATCGCGATAATAATGGGTTCAGCTGTAATCTTCATAATTTCACTCGGTTGATGTTCACTTTAACAAATGGAAACGTAGAAATGATGAAGTCGTTAAAGTGAATGTCGCAAATGATCAGTAATGTGTTGTACACCAAAGCGCACTGGGTCCGTCACTGGCACTTGATAGAGTGTGGTCCATTCTTGGCACAATGTCTCAGCCTCTTCAATGCTAATCGCCGACGTGTTCAAGCAGATACCCACCAGCTTCGCGTCTGGATTAGTCAGTCGCGCCGCTTGCAAGTTGACTTCAATCGTCTGTTCTATGCTTGGTAATTTAGCATGAGGAAGGTTACGAATATGTGGTCGCCCAACTTCATGACACAGCACTAAGGCATCAGCTTGTGCGCCATGTAAAAGACCCAAACTCACGCCTGCAAACGAAGGGTTGAACAAAGAGCCTTGCCCTTCAATGATGTCCCAATCGTGGTCGGTAAAATCAGGGCTAATCGCTTCAACTGCGCCAGAAATAAAATCCGCAACCACCGCATCAATCGAAATACCGCTGCCTTCAATCAAAATACCTGTCTGCCCTGTCGCTTTAAACTGAGCGGATGTTCCCGCTTGTTTAAGCGACTTTTCAATCGCTAATGCCGAGAACATTTTGCCTACTGAGCAATCAGTTCCGACAGTAAGCAGGCGCTTACCTTGACGAAGCTTACCGTTACCAACATTAAGAACACCGTCAAAATGGCGTACATCATGAAGCTTAGTCAATCCTTGTTGCTGCATGTCAGCAAGCGGTGAAAATTCACTCAATCGTTGGTGCATGCCAGATGCAATCTCATATCCCATTTCTGCAGCGGCCATAATGGTTGACTGCCAAGAATCAGGAATAACACCACCCGGATTTGCGGTACCAATCACTAGCGTCTTCGCGCCCTGCGCTTGCGCCTCTTGCAGGGTCATATCCGTTAAGCCCAGTGAAACGGTATCACCCGTTAAACGCAGTTGACCTAGGCAGATTTCTGGTCGCCATTGATGAATACCGCGAGCTGTTTTTGCAGCGAGTGGGTCAGTAACATCCCCAAGAAAAAGAAGGTAAGGTTGAGCGATCGACATGAGTATTCCTAATTAATAAGCCCTTGTATGGGTTTACTTTAATTAGGAATTAGATAGCTGCCGAATACCTATTTATGGCGAGCCTATAACCTTAAGTTATAGGGTGAGTATAGATCTTCAATGAAGCGATAAATTGCTTAACGGAAATTGACTGAGGGGTGTGCTCTGCGCAAAGCATCGATACCGAGAATTGAATATCTGGTTGAAGTGGCAACACACAAACCGCATCGTCATTTTGATACTGATCTGCCGTCCACGGGTCAACAATCGCAAATCCTGCTTGGTGCTTCACCAGTTCCGCCGCAGCGCTATACCCACGTACAGATATCGGGTGGTGATAATGCTCATCGCGTGCAATAAGGCTTTGATGTAACAGGAGGCCTAATGGATCGCGGCTATCAAGCCCGATGATTGGGAGCGGATAATTGATAAGCTCATCTAGCGTTAATTCTGCCGGTAACTGCTCAACCGTATTGGATGGAACCAAAACCTTGAGCGATTCGGTTAATAGCGTTTCACTTAATATCGCAGGCGGTGCTTCATCGCCAAACGCGATAGCAATATCAAGCTCATGCTTTAACAACCCAGCACACAGTTCATCACGGTTTGCTGTCAGCAACTCAAAAGAGAGCTCTTGTTTACTGGAATATTGCTCGCGAGACATTTGGGCTATTACCGGAGTCAGCAACTTAGTCGCCAGAATCGGTGGCGCACCAATACGTAAATGCTGATGGCCTTGCTTAACTTTGTTGGTCAAAGATCGAAACTGACCCAGTTGCTGATAGACCTTTTCCGCTTCTGGCAGCAAGGTTTTCGCTTCAACCGTTGGTACTAAGCGCCCTTTAACTCGTTCGAATAAGCCAAACCCAAGTTGTTGCTCCGTGTGCGCCAAAATACGGGTCACGTTTGGTTGCGACACATGCAAGCTGCGAGCGGCTCCAGATACGGTTCCGGTCTGCATAATGGCGTAAAAGACTTCCAATTGTCTTAGGTTCACATTGATGTCCTTATGGTTCGCGAAACAAATCTAGGGTTTGGCTTTTCTTGTATTAGCTAAGCTGGTTAACGGTCTATCTGTTTAATTAGCTGTCTATTTTTCTATTTATTTGCGTGAGTCTACTTTAGTAGCTCAGCTATCGCAGGTTGAAGCACCTCAGCCCAAACTTGATAAGCCTTGGCATTCAAATGCAAATCATCACATGAGTACTCATTCGACAAAAGCTGATTAGGTGACAATACAGAATTCACATCTAAGAATGCAATGCCTTGCTGAGAACAGTACTCGCTTATCTTGCTATTGAGCAGTTCAACCGAAGGATTCAAACCTTGCAGTTTAGAGCCAACATAAAGCGTTGATTGCACCAATATGCGAATCTCATTTTCTTGCCACACCTTAAGCATATCAATGTAGTTCTGGTAGATATGGTCGACATCATAACCCTGAGCTAAATCGTTTATCCCTGCCATAAAACACACCAGCTTTGGCTTCACATTCAACGTGGTATCAATACGGCGCAACATGCCAGTTGTGGTGTCACCCGCTAAGCCACGGTTGACCATCGAAACATCGCGAAAGATATCCGCCCACGGGGCCCATTCGGTGATCGAATCACCAAACATGACTAGATCTGCACTTGGGGAAAAATGGCGATGGTTATCTGATGTCATGATATAACGACTCATACTGTGGCCTCGTTGCTGAATCTCAGACTGAAGAGCGACTGCCTTGAGGATCTCGCTATCTGGCGTGGCGCTATCAAATTGAGCTAGCAATCCTTCGATATGAGGCTTAAAAGGGCTAAGACGAGTACTCAGTTGATGATGTTCTTTAAGGGAAGATAACCTCTCTAGTAATGCATACAAAGAGCGGTTTTGACCAACTTCTTGGAATAACTGATAGAGATCGAGGACAGAGTGTTGCTGTAGCGCGGCAAGTAATTGCTTGTCTTCCATGGTGTTATCTAACCCTTCAATTATCTGATGATGAACTCAAGATAATATCCGATTGCTTACGGGATAGATAACACTAGAAGCAGATCGTTACTTTTACTAGAAGTAAATAGTTACTTTTCTTTGATTAGCAGATGGTTACGGTTATCACGGCTTTTCTTAATCAGCTCGTTGCTCTCGTCCATTTCATCTGACTTAGCAAGGCGATCATAAAGCAGCACGTTAACTGTCGCAGCCAAGTTCATGCAGCCTACTGTTGGTACATAAACAACATGATCTGCTCTGTCGGCGACATCTTGAGAAATAGAACCGTCTTCAGGGCCAAAGATATAGATGGCATTTTCTGGGTGTTTAAAACGCGGCAGTGGTGTTGCACCCTCAGCGAGTTCTACACAAACAATTTTCGTTTCTGAATCAAGGTTATCCAAAAACGACTCGACACCCGTTAGTGGGATAGTACGCGCAGCACTCTTGGTATCGGTATGAAATTTAGCGGCTTTTTCGTAGCGTTGCCCTGTGTATTTAACTTCGTCGACTTGGTAACAACCAGCCGCGCGCATAACAGCACCAACGTTTGTCGGGCTCTTTGGGTTAGTTAAACCAATAGTCACATGGCTTTTGTTCATGAATCTTTCTCACTTAACGAATAGACATAGCAGGGTGCTACAAAGCGTCGCATTCTACCAAAGCAGCGCCAAATTCAAAAGCATCGTAACAAACCGCTCTTTTTATCATTAAGCCCGTAGTTGCAAGGCTTCTAACATCAAAAATCTAACCGCCATCATGTTTATAAAACAAAAACATTTCTGGATAACAATTCAACAACAAGTCCATTTACATTTTAAAACCACATTAATAATGTGTTGAAAATTGCATGAGATAATCACACAGGAAGCGTGACATGACCCTAACCATCAAAAACCGCCTTTATATTCTCTCTTTCATTCCGTTGCTACTTATGGCAATCGGCATGATGAGCGTGACGTATATGAAGAGCACCGAGCTAACCGCACAGCAAGTTGAATCGACGCGTAGCAATATGATGGCGATGAAAGAAAAGGAACTCAAAGCGTATCTACAAATGGCCTATTCTTCGATCAGCCCGTTCTTGGAAAGAGGTGCAACATTAGAAGAAGCCTTACCAACATTAAGAACATTAGAATATGGCGAGTCTGGCTATATTTTTGGTTACGACTCCAAAGGTGTTCGAGTCGTTGTTGGGCAAAATAACGATGGTATTGGTAAAAACTACTACGACCTGCAAGACAAAAAAGGCAACTACCTGATTCGTGACTTGATCAAGAACTCAAAGCTTGGTGAGTTCACCACCTACTACTTTCCAAAACTTGGTCAATCAGAAGCTCTACCGAAACTGAGCTACTCGATATTCGTTCCCCAGTGGGACTTGATGCTAGGCACAGGTTTCTATACTGACGACATCGATGCGGTCATCGCAGAGATGAAAGAGAGCTCAAATGCCGCGTTACAAAGCTCATTAACAGCCATCGCGATTTTCTGTGGTTTGATTGCCCTAGTGGTCGCTGTGTTTGCAGTTGCCGTCAACCGCACTATCATGCAACCACTCGAGCAGTTTGACCGTTCAATCAGCGCATTCGCGAGTGGCGAAGCTGATTTAACCGCTCGAATGGAAACCTTCAAAGCACCCGAGTTCACAAAACTCAGCGAGAACTTCAACGCCTTCGTGGCAAGCCTGCAAACCATCATTCGCAGCGTAAGCGATGTCGGTCAGCAAGTCGTAGCCGAGACATCTAGCATGTCTTCTCGCGCTGCGCAGGTCGACGAGATTGCTACTGGGCAACGTGAAGAGACAGAACAAGTTGCAACAGCGATGACCGAGATGACCACAACGGCGCAAGAGATCTCGAGCAACGCTAGCCAAGCGGCGGATTCAGCGAAGCTTGCAGAAGGCAATGCCAAAGAAGCGCAACAGATCGTAAACGCAGCTGCAGATTCGGTGGCAGGCCTAGCGAGCGAAGTATCAGAAGCGAACACCGTGGTGTCTCGTTTAGAAGGCGATGTACAGAACATCTCTTCTTCATTGGCGGTGATTCAAGACATTGCCGAGCAAACTAACCTACTCGCGTTGAATGCCGCGATTGAAGCTGCACGTGCAGGCGAACAAGGGCGTGGGTTTGCTGTGGTTGCCGATGAGGTTCGTAAACTGGCAAGCCGTACTCAAGAAAGCACTGGCGACATTCACAAGATGATAGAGCAACTTAAAGCTGCCTCAGATGCTGCTGTGAAAGCAATGGATTCAAGTCAAAACCGAAGTGCGCAAACCGTGGAAGAAGCGAATGCCGCAGCCGAAGCACTGGCGAAGATCCAAGCGTCGATCGATACCATCATGGACATGAACTCGCTTATTGCTACAGCCACTGAACAGCAGAATATAGTCGGCCAAGAGATATCTCAACGCATCGTGGTAATTTCTGACCAAAGCTCACAATCGGCCGAACTCGCGAATCAAAACCGTACAGGTAGCCAAAACCTCAACAGTCGTGCAAATGAGCTGTATCACTTGGTAGATCGCTTCACCGTCTAATACATTTTCGGTTTAGTAAGCCGCAATCAAACGCGACTTAACCCTAAAACACGTCGGGCTTCAGAACCCCTATTCTGAAGCCCGTTTTTATCGGTGGAGGTTTTAAGCCATACACTAATCCAATTGCTCAGAAAGGAAGTCCACCAGCAGGCGAACCTTTGAAGATAAGTTGCGGTTCTGAGGATAAAGCGCCCAGATCCCTTCTTTGTCATCTCGATAATCGGACAGCACCTCAACCAACTCACCAGAATCAAGGTCTTCACTCACATAGTATTCAGGCAACTGCACCAAGCCAATGCTCTGCTTAGCTGCGTCTAACAAGGCTAAACCACTGTTGCACTTAATGCGTCCGTTAACACGAACTGAGCGAGGGCGTCTATTTTCTTTGAAACGCCAATGTTCAAATCCACCGACTAAACATTGGTGATTATTTAATTCTGATAATGTATGCGGCTCGCCATAACGTTCAATATATTCAGGGCTTGCACATACATAAAGTTGGCGTTGAGACAGCCTCTTTGCCACAAGGCTTGAGTCTTCCAAGCGGCCAAGACGAATCGCAACATCAACACCCGAATCGATAAGATCGAGCTTTTGATTGGTCAGCATCAGATCAAGCTCTACTTGCGGGTGAAGCTTTAAGAATTGATGCAGTATTGGGGCGAGTTGGCGCTCACCATAAGTCACAGGCGCGGTGACTTTCAGTAAGCCTTTGGGTGTTGATTGCATCTGCGTGACCGCAAGCTCAGCAATTTCTAAACCTTCGACCAACAACTTACATTGTTGGTAATAGAGTTGCCCAGCCTCTGTAAGAGACACCTTTCGAGTCGTTCGATTGAGCAGTTTCACTGCGAGTCGTTCTTCGAGGTTTGCTACTCTACGACTGATTTGAGCCACCGACGTAGCGAGCTTCTGCGCCGCACCAGTAAAGCTTTCACGCTCTGCCACTGCAACAAACTCACTTACCCCTTCCCAATTGGCCATGCCTTTACCTTATGCTGAACTTTGGTTACCCATACAGTGTATTGAAGTTAGATATCAGTGTCACCTTGCTTGATATGCGCTGTGCATTAATCTTCGGCACCTATAGTCATTCCCTTACAGAACCATATTTTTGTCCTAACATTAACCTCATCCCCTATTGCTAGGGTGAGAATCTCTAAAACACTGGTACAACAAAGTAAGGTATCCCTTTGAAGAAGTTAATCATACTTGCATCAACTCTTGTACTCAGCACCACTGCGTTTGCAGCAACTAAAACAACAATTCAAGAAACAACGCTAAAATCTGACACATATGCTAGTGAAGTCGAAGCATACGATGCAGGCACCAACCTTATGGATGAGTTACGCGCAAAAACACCTTTTGAGCTTTCAAGAGAACTGCCACAGTTCCAACAGACAACCAAATACGATTCGTTCAAGATTGATGATGTAAATATGGAAGTGAAAAAGATCACTAACATGAACGGCGACATTCATTACCAAGCGAACGTAAAAGTTGACTACCGTTACACATACAAAGACGGTCTTAGCAGCTAACACTGAGTGATTGATCAGGTCTAAAAACTGATCACCTAGTCAAAAGACTGATCACCTAGTCAAAAGACTGATCACCTAGTCAAAAAGAAAGCCCGCACTCATAGAGTGCGGGCTTTTTGTCGTTCACCGCTGATTAATGGGACTCAATACGAGCAACCATTATCAGCTCATATTCGTCTGTCTAATTTTGAAAATTACACTTCAAACTGAGACACAAGGCTATCTAGCGCTTCACACTGTTCAGCCAATGCCATACATGCATTTTCTGCGCTGCTTGCCATCTCAACCATTTGCATGGTGCTTTCAGCGATGCGTTGAACATTCTTATTCACTTCTTCAGACACTTGAGACTGTTGCGAAGCCGCCGTAGCAATTTGTGTGTTCATGTCATTCATCTTGCCAATTGAGTTACGAATCTCACTCAATGAAGATGCTGCAGTTCCTGCTTGAACAATGGTTTTCTCGCCACTCACTTTGCTTTCAGTCATCACACCAACCGCGTGTTTAGCACCCATTTCTAAGCGTTCAATCATTGATTGGATTTCGCCAGTGCTGTCTTGAGTTTTACTCGCAAGCGCTCGAACTTCATCAGCCACAACCGCAAAGCCACGGCCTTGTTCACCCGCTCGTGCCGCTTCAATAGCCGCATTCAAAGCAAGTAGGTTGGTTTGTTCTGCAATACCTTTGATCACGCCAAGGATTGAGGCGATGTTCTTCACGTCTGTATCTAGTTCTTGAACCACACCACCCGCGTTCTCGATATCTTGCGCAAGGCGTTCAATCGAAGTAACAGTTAAGCCAAGCGTAGTATCGGCCGATTCCACTTCATGGTTTGCAACTTTACTTGCGGTTGCCGCATCTAATGCGTTACCACTCACCACTTCACTGGTTGCTTGCATTTCATGAACTGCAGCCGCGACCACTTCACTTTCTCGCTGTTGATTAGACGAGAATTCAGCAACACTTTGCGTGAGTGATTTGATGTTTTCCATCTCGCCACGTACTGCGTTCGATGTGAGAATAACTTGCTCCACGGTGACATGGATCTTGCCAACAAACTGGTTGAAAGCAGAACTTAAACGAGCGATCTCATCATTACCTTCGACCTTCATACGTTGAGACAAGTTACCGTCGCCCGATGCGATCTCATTCATCGCTTTCTCTACGTTCTGGATTGGCTGAACGATAAAGCGATTCGATAACCACATAGCAAAAAGCGCGGCAAAAACAGCAACTGCCATACCCACTTCAATGATCAACTTGCTTGATTCAATAGAGTCATCGGCTTGCTGGCGAAGCTCTTTCTGTTTCAATTCGATCAGAGTTCGGATATCGCGCAGTTGAGTACGAATGATCGCAAACTCTGCGTCAAGCGCTGGCGAGTAATCAATATTGTATTGGTCTGCGTTTGCTGGATCAGCGAACATTGGCTCGTGCAGTGCCACCCACTTGCTCATCGCGTTAACAAGCTTTGCTAACTCGCCACGTGAAGATGGGTCCAACACGCCCGCTTGATACAAGGTTTCGACACTTTGAAAACGAGGAACCGCTTTGTAAGCGTTGTCTTTAAATTCAAACTTTTGGTACTCGACCGCCGCTTGGTCTTTCGCAAGCAACAGACCTTGTGCCGAAGCGATAATTTGGTAGGTATCTCGGTAGCCATCTTCTAGGTTATCTAGCACTGGCTGAACCACATTATTGAGCTCGTTATTAATCGCAGCCTGAGCATTAGATCTAATGACATTAAGCACAGTAACGGTAGAAAAAACAATCACAATCACCAACAGCGGGATCGCGATTTTACTCTTAATCGAAAGATTATTGATATTCATTGGGATTAATAACCACACTTCAAATAGGGATGCGCGCGCAATATACAGCACACATATAAAATCCCGCTAAGCTTTTGTGAGCTTCATCTCATAGCAAACGATACCGTAAATTCGTGTGATGCTTTTTCAATCAAAGGTTAACTTTCGGCGACTAAAATACTCTCTGATTTAGACTTATTTGCTGCTGATACGCGCAAATACTGGAGAAGTGTTAGAAATAACACCATAATGTAGGGCTCTAAAATAAGTAGGTAAGAACATGAAAATTTGTGGTGTTGAAATCAAAGGTAACGATGCAGTCATCTGTCTTCTTTCTCTGTCAGACGGCGTATTTAACATTCCTGATTGCCGAGTTTCTAAGGTTGCGATTAGCGACGCAAACGACACACAGAATATGAAAGACTTTCAATTCTCTTTTGCAAAGTTAATGGAAGATTACCAAGTAGAAAAAGTTGTAATTCGCCAACGTCAGACTAAAGGCAAATTTGCTGGCGGTGGCTTCGGCTTCAAACTAGAAGCAGCAATTCAGTTGATCGACGGCCTAGACGTAACCGTTGTATCACCTGCTGACATCAAGGAGAGCCTTAAGCGCAACCCTCTTATGATGAAGTTCAAAGAAACTGGCCTTAAGCAATACCAAGAAGCACCGTTTACAACGGCTTACGCTTGCTTGATGAAACGCTAATCAAAAGTCGCTAGCCAATATTTTATATAGAAAGAGCCTGAATATTCAGGCTCTTTTTTGTTTCTAGTCATCGATTTTTAGTAGGATGAGTTTGGTATACAAACTACCGCTCTAACACTGTTCGCCTACGAGCCTTAATTAACTCAGGCTTTTTCACCACCAAATAAACCGCCGCAGCAGACAAGGCAAAGCCCATCGCGCCATACATGTCGAACGACTCACCGAAAATAAGCCACGCTTGGATTGCTGTCGTCGGTGGCACCAAGTAAAAGACCGAAGCCACACTTGAAGATGCACCGTGCTCTACCATGTAAAGCAACAATAGGATGGCAACACAAGACAGAACGACCACCAGCCAAATTAGAGTCAACGTGAATTCTATCGTCCAGTTTACTTGCATAGTTTCGTAACGCATTGCGAACGGCAGAAACAACGCGGCAGAAGCCAAATATTGCACCATCGCACCGCCGACCATATCTGTCCCCTGACAGAAGCGCTTCTGATACAAAGTGCCGCAGGTAATACCCACCAAAGAAACCAAACACAATAACGTTGCCAAGCCTTTTTGGTCGTCTGACTGCCATTCAATATTGCCCATCAACACCAAACTAATACCCGCAAAACCAAGCGCTAACCCCAACCACTGTGCAAAATTAAAACGCTGCGAAGTACAGCTGATCATAATCAATGCGGTAAGAATCGGTTGTAAGCCAACAAGTAGAGAACTCAACCCGGCGGGCATACCTATATCAATCGCCAGATAGGTGCCACCAAGGTAGAAACCATGAATCAAGATGCCAACCACACTTGCGTGGAAGAATGCTCGACCACGAGGAATACGACGCTTAAGGATTGCAATCAAAACCAAGAACAGCGCCACGTTGGCTACCATCCTCAATGAAAGTAATGTTGCGGGTTCGGCATATTCAACACCAAGACGTGCGCCGACAAAACCTGACGACCACAATATTACAAACACAAACGGAATCATTTTAATCAGCATTACAAACCTCTGGTCAACTCTTCATCAATGCTGTTACCTTAGTTGGGTACAGATAACTAATAAAGATACAGATATAACACTTTAAATGGTTACAGATTGAGAGTGTGCAACGAGGGAGAAACACGTGGAAGCAGAACTCAGCGGCAATAAATACCTTGCTACCGAACAACATATTAAGGCTCAGATCGATAAGGGGCTCTTTCATCCAGACGATCGCCTTCCCTCGATCCGCCAGTTAAGCGAACAGCTTGGCGTAAGCAAAAATACCGTAATTCGCGCCTATCAAGAACTGGAAGCCACAGGCTGGGTTTATTCAGTACCTAAATCTGGCTATCGCGTGAAAGCACCGAACACCACCAGCTGGGATACACCAAGCCAACCTCAAAAAGTCGATCTGTTGTCTGTCACCAAATCGGTACTCTCTCGTCCAAAAGGTCGCCTAAAACTGTTGGCAGGCTCCGCGCACCCGAACATCAACAATCCAGCGATTCGTAGCTTGTATGCCGAAATCGGTCGCCATAGCCGTTTGCAAACTCAGCTTCCCGGTTATTACCAACTGCCTCCTGGCGACGAGCAATTAGTAAAGCAATTGTTAAAGATCACCCATGATCTTGGTGTACCTGCGGGATCTAAAGAGATTGCGATTACTCATGGTGCTCAACAGGCGATCAGTTTGGCTTTACGTGCGCTCACCAAGCCCGGTGACATCGTGGCGGTCGAGTCGCCCTGTTATTTCGGCAATCTACTTTTACTTGAATCACTTGGATTGCAAGCCCTTGAAATCCCAAGCAGCGTTAGCCACGGTATTGATATACCATCCCTACAGAGTGCGTTGGACAAATGGGAAGTGAAAACCTTACTGCTAACGCCAAACTTTACTAATCCAACCGGTTCACGGATGCCATTGGCGAATCGAAAAGCATTACTGGAGATCACCGGATGTTTGCCAATTATCGAAGACGATGTGTTCGGTAGCTTGGCATTCGATACACCAATCGCTAGCCTCAAAGAGCTTGATGATCAAGATAGAGTCATCTACGTCAACTCACTGTCTAAAACCTTAGACTCACGCTTGCGAATCGGCTGGTTACTATCGGGTCGCTACCAACCTTTAGTCGAAAAGTACCTTTTATGCGACAACATGGGCAGCTCAAACCTGATGCAATCCGCGGTGGGGCAATTCCTCACTACCGGTAAATATCGCAGCCACTTATCCAAAATGAAACGGCTCTACCAAACCAACCAAAAGCAATTCCAAAGCCTGTTAATACAAGCACTAGATAGCCACCCACACCTTGTCGGGCAATACCACCTATCAAAACCGGAAGGCTCTTTTTTAAACTGGATAACACTGCCTGAATCGGTCGATAGCTACGCGGTCTATCAAGACTGTTTAAAGCATAAGTTGGGGATTTTACCCGGAACAGTATTTGGCACCAACGACCAATATAAACACTGCTTGCGCTTTACTGTTGCCAACATTGAAGAGAGCAAAGAGTGGAAAGAAGGGGTTGTGACACTAGCGAAAATAATCGCTAAGCACGTGCGTTAGGTTACCTTTCTAATTACCATTTAGACCAAAACAACAAAGCCCCATTCAACTGAGTGGGGCTTTCATCATTATAATATCTTGAGTTGCTTAAATACGATGGTTAGTTAAATACGATTACCCTTGCCAAGCGAACTGTTCAAAAACTTTGTCGACTGGCGTTTTAGCAACGTGGTTTACGTAATTACTGATCACTTTCTGAGACAGGCCAAGAATCACTTCTAGCACTTGTTGCTGACCGTAGCCCGCTTCGAAAAATGCTGCCATTTCACTTTCAGGCACATTGCCGCGGTTACGTACCATGCTCAGCGTAAAATCATGCAGGGCTTGCAGCTTTTCAGTGGGTAAAGCTGTGCGATTACGCAGTGCTTCGGTGATTGCAGGATCAACCTTCATTGAATGTGCAATGCCAGTGTGTGCAGGAACGCAGTAGTGGCATTCGTGTTCAACGTTGATGGTTTGCCAAACAACCGTTAGCTCTTCAGCATCGAAAGATGAGTCACTAAACGCCTGATGAAGCTGAGTGTAAGCCTTAAGTGTGTTTGGAGATTCAGCCAACACACCAAACAAGCCCGGCACTCTGCCCATCTGCTTTTTAGCGCCCTCAAGAATAGGTTGGCTTTGCTCTGGCGCGGATTCTACTGAGTGAATTTTGAAGTTGCTCATTGCTCTATCCCTATCAATTTTCGGTTCTAAAGTTATTCAATCACGGAGCAATTAATGAATGTTCTCCGTTGGTGTAAAAACAATATAGATCAAACAAGAACGATCGTTCAAGTGTTATTTTGAACAGTTGTTCAATTTATACATTGAAGCCAGAAGAATGTCTTCGTTCATAACAAGAAAGCCCAACAGGCAACACCTGATGGGCTTTCTCTTTTTCTCAATTTTTTTGCAAGCGGCTACCAATATTCTGCGTGGGCCAAGCCTTTAACACAGCTCGACTTGCCACTTGTTACTTTAATTTCACCACCAGTCAACGATTGAGCCAACCAACCGTGAGAGAAACTCAATTCAAAGGGCGCAGGGACTTGCTCAACGGTAATTTGCTCAAAGCCCACTTTTGAATAGTAGTTAGGATCACCGTACGTCACTGCAAGCTCAATACCCTGCTCTTTTAGGAGCTGCAAACCGGAGTTAATCAGGCGCTGACCAATACCACGCTTTTGCACCTGAGTGCTCGCCGCGACTGGCGAAAGCAAATATGCCTTGGTTTCATCGTCAAATGAAAGCGACGTAAAGATAATCGAGCCTACAATCGTACTATCCGCATCCGACTCACTAGAATCATCTTCAACAACAAAGCAAAATAGCTCTGTCGGAGCTGTGGTCGTTAAAAGATCGTTGGCAAGCTCACCCAAAGTTTTACCTTCGTTCTCACCTTCTGAATCCGTAAAGGTTTGAGTGAAAACTTGAGTGATCGTTTCGATTTCATTTGAATTATATTGCCTAAATTTCATGGTGTTACTCATTTACTTTAATTTCTTGAGCACAAAGAACTGATAATCAAAATCACGTTGTTCAGAACCTTTCGAAGGCTCTTGACCCAAACCGTTCTTTGATGTGCTGCTATCGAAAAATTGTTTAACTTCATTGTCGCAATCGACGAGCGCTTTTGAGTTCGGCATCGTTGCTTTAAGCGCTTCTATTCGCTTTTGAAAGGGCTGGTAATACGCAAGCCAACCAGCGTCACTCATTGCAAAGTGATCCAAAATTTCATAACCCGCTGCTTTTGCCTGTTTAATACGCTCGGAAACCGTCGTCATGTCCGGGTACTCTTTCTGCCAGAACGCTTTGCTCGATTCGTTAGGTTGTTCGGTATTCCACACCAAATCATTAACGACCAATATGCCGTCATCACTGAGTAAATTTCGCCACTGCTTTAGCGCCTTTTCAACACCCATGATGTAAGCGCTGCCTTCCGACCAAATTAGGTCAAACGACTTAGCTTCAAACGGCAGATCCATCATGCTCGCGCATACGGTTTTGACGTTGCTTTCTAAGCCAAGAACCCGTGCTTGCTGAGTCAGAACATCTAAACTCGGTTGATCATTATCTACCGCCGTTATTTGCACATCCACTTGATATTCTACTAAGGCTTTCGCTAACACAGAGGTGGCAATACCTTTACCACAACCGATCTCAAGCACACGTTTAGGAGAAACCGAAACGTGTACCAACGCCGCTAAAGTATCTTCCGCTGTTCCTGGCCCTAAACGCTGTAAACCCTCAAAGATCACCTCAAAATCCGCCATGTACTGGTCATGATCGTTCATGTCTTTTGAAAGCCATTTCAGTCGCAGTACTTGCTTCTCATCAAAGCCTTGCTTAATGAGCCAATCGAGATGCGCATCAGGCGCCACCTTGTCCATCGATTCATGCCAATCTTGCAAACCACTCTCGCCTAACAAGGCCGATAAAAGATCTCTCGAACGCTGTTTCTGAGCGATCTCTTCGTCCAATTGTTCGAGTCGGTTTTGTAACAAGGAGCGGTCAACCTTGGCATCCAAACACGCCTGACACTCTTTCAACGTCAGTCCACCCGCTTGTAACTGCTGCAACAATTTCACACGCTGCAAGTCGCGTTCGGAATAACTTCGATAACCATTATTGGTGCGTTGAGCTTCTATCAAACCCAACTTTCCATAGTACAAAAGCGTTGAACGGCTCAGGCCAACGAGCTCCGCTAATTCAGATATGCGATACATCCACTTCTCCCTCATTTCAGTAGTAAAGATAAACTATGAAGTTGTAGTCAGGTCAACAGAATTTTCGACACTTTTCTCGTTCTTTACCTATTTACCTTCAAATTGATAAAGCGATCTGAGCGTGTCTTTTACCCATAGAACGGTTAGTCATCGACATTGCCTGAACGGGATTCAGGAAAGGAGAAGTATTAAACTTGATGAATTGAAAACAATTAGCTCATAAACATACTTCTTTTTAACTGAATTTTGCCAATTTCTAAATCATTCAATAATGGACGAACGTTAACTAAACGATAAATAAACTCACCGAGTGAATACTTAAATCAACCACACATATACACCAGAAATTCCTGCTTAAATTTTTTAGAAAAATTCAAAATTTATTAGAAATTAACCCCTAACTTTACTGAGTATTTTGTTAGTCTTGGAAACAATTATTTACAATCCAAACAAAATTTAATTGGATCGCTTGAGGTTGTTTTTCTTGAATATGAAATTATTCGGCAGTTCTTTGATTCTGTCAGGAACTGCATTAGGGGCTGGCATGCTCGCTATTCCCATGGTGTTGGCCCAATTTGGCTTCATGATCAGCTCAGTGCTGATGCTACTTATCTTTATCGGCACCACATACTCTGCACTCCTCCTGGCAGAAGCATGCACTAAAACTAAAGACAACAGTGGCATGAGCAGTGTTGCTTACCTCACTCTGGGCAGCAAAGGTAAACACTTTATCAATGCACTCTTTTACCTGTTGCTAGTATGCATGTTGATCGCTTATATCTTGGGTGTCGGTGACATCATTCATAAGCTACTGCTCGACGTTGGTGTCGATGTATCAGCATCCGTTGCGTATACCATTTTCAGCCTATTGATGGGTGCTATCGTCGTCTCGGGCAAGTCTTATATCGACAAACTGAATCGCGGGCTATTCATCTTGATGGTCGTGATGCTGTTTATCGTTATCGCGTCATTATTTAGCAACATTCGCCTTGATTACCTAACTCAAACCAGCCAATACACGGCCAACGACGTGGTGCAATACAGCGCAGTTATCTTTACTAGCTTTGCCTCTATGGTGGTGATCCCGTCACTGGTTATCTACAACCGTGAAGCAACTCAAAAGCAGATCCGCAATATGATTCTGCTAGGCTCAGTGATTCCATTAATTTGCTACCTAACTTGGTTATTCGCGATTATCGGCAACCTTGGCACAGACGCGATAAGCCAGTTCCACAATATCTCTGAGTTGATCTCTGCGTTCAGCGGCCAATCTGCTTGGTTGAAAGTGGTGATCGCTCTGTTCTCTGCTCTGGCCTTGGTGACTTCTTTCCTCGGCGTGTCGATGGCGCTTTACGACCAAAACAAAGATGCGGTGACCAACAACAAAGCGTTGGCTTATGCGCTAACCTTCATCTTACCTTTGGTATTAGCTGAGCTGTTCGCTAGCCAGTTTGTAAGCATGCTGGACTATGCAGGCATGGTCCTGGTGTTCCTAGCTATCTGGGGCCCACTCGCAATGGTAGTTAAGGTTCGCAGACCTGACTTCCCTCACCTACAAACCGAAGGCAGCTACACAGCAGCCGGTGGCGACACGGCATTAATGGCGACATTTGGTTTTGGTGCGTTGATTTTCGTGTCTTGGTTTATGGGGTAGATCCCCATTGAATGGACTATCTGTTGCCATTTAGAAGACAGCAGATACAAATAGCCCGTTAGTCCTGCTATTAAAAGTAGAGACTAACGGGCATTTTACTTCTTATTGGAGTGCTTGCTAGTTAGCTCTTAAACGTACTCGCAATATCTTTCAATGAAGCTGCTAACTGAGCTTGTTCTTTGGCTGTTGCAGCTATTTGCGTTGCACCTGTCGTAGATTCTGTCGACTTCTGCTCTACTGCCATGACGTTTTGAGCAATATCTTGAGTCACTACCGCTTGCTCTTCGGTAGCGGTTGCGATCTGCTCAGTCATGCTAAAGATCTCGCTCACCGATGCTGAGATACCTTGTAAGGTGTGTTCCACCTCTTTTGAATCCTCAACCGCTTTAGACGACATCTTCTGACTGTTATCAATTACATTAAACGCGGTTTGCACATCAGACTGTAACGAGCTGATGAAACCTTCAATTTCAGCTGTCGACTGCTGAGTACGCTGTGCTAACGTGCGAACTTCATCAGCCACTACCGCAAATCCACGACCTTGCTCACCCGCTCTTGCCGCTTCAATTGCCGCGTTCAATGCTAACAAGTTAGTCTGTTCAGCGACGGACTTAATCACATCAATCACACTGTTGATGTTATTACTGCTCTCGTGTAAGTGCGTGATCTTTTCCGCTAGATCATTAATTTCAGATGCCAGTTTTTCGATAGAGTGGTAAGAGTTTTGAACCGTACTCAAACCTTCTTGAGACTGCTCATCGACCAGTTTAGCGGAACTTGCTGTCTGCTGAGTTTTAGCCGCCACCTCATTTACCGTTGCTGATAACTCTTCTGTCGCCGTCGCAACCAAGCCAATTTGGTCTTGTTGTTGCACTAGCGTGTTCGAATTGTAGTGACAGGTTTGTGAGGTTTCTTCAGCGGCTGAAGCTAAGGTCAGACTCGACTGAGACAGGTTGTCGATAACGTTTGAAAACTTCTCTAGCGTTTCGTTGAGTGCCGAAGAGATCTGTCCAAGCTCGCTGTTGCCAACGAACTTAGCGCGAACTGTTAAGTCGTTGTCATTACGAACCTTAGACAACATCACTGTAAGATCTTTTACTCTCATCGTCAGGTCGCTGATCGCCTTATAGCTCACGAAGGTCGCGAACAAGGTTATCAAAGCAAACAGACCAATACTCATCATCATCGCAGACTGCGCCTCTGACATTTTTTTCTCTGTCAGTGCGATAAGCGACTCTGCTAGGTGGTTTTCTGTTTTCTTTAGCTGAACAATACGAGCGGTAGATTGCGAGAACCAGTACACAGGATCAACATCAAAACCGCTCATCTTAGATTCAGCCAAACCACGAAGCTTTTCTACTTCTGCCACCGAACGATCATTCAATTGCTGTTCAAAGAAACGAACGTTAGCTGGGTTACTCAATACCTCAAAGTTTGAGAAATAGGTATTTTGCTCAGTCACCAAAGAGATGAATTTAACCAACATGCCTGGGCCAAATTCATTTTTAGAGAAGGTATTATTTAGGACAGCACGCTCGATACCCGCTCGCTCTTTACCTTGTAAAAAGTTGTAGTAAGCGATGGTTTCAGTGGTGATGGCAGCATCAGAGCTAAGCTCAGCAATTAACGCCGATACGCTCAGCAGCTTTGCATTAAGTTGGGTGTAGTAACCCAAAGCTTCAGACAGAGGAATCGATTGAGAATCCACTCGATTACGAATAGAAGTGATTTGATTTAGGCTTTGGCTTATTTCAGTGTTCAGCCGAGTGATCTGCGGTAAATCGATTTCAGCAGATTGCCAGTATTCGGTTTTCAGATTACGTCTATTATCTGCACTGGCTCTTTGTGCACGTAGTTCACTGACAAACTTAGTGCCCTGTGAGCCGATAAACCCAGCCGTCATTCCACGCTCTTTTTGTAACTCATGCACAAGTTCACTGTACACAACCGACAAACGGGTAAGTTGGTTTAATGAAGACAATTCACTGGTGGTTTCTACGCCTTTTGAAATCGCAGAAACGCTAAGCCATAGAAATCCCAAGATCGGTAAAATAAGCAAAGCGATGATTTTTTGCTTAAAAGACATATCGGTTAATTTCATTATCATTTCCCTAGCAGCTAACAAATCTTTTCAGTCATCTAACTCGCACACCCTTAATAAGATGCGCCTCAATTGTGACTGTATAATTATTCAACTTGATCAATGTGCATCAATTACCGTGCCACACAGATCGCGATGCGATGAAGGTAACATTTAACCTTACAAAATTCATTGATTTACCGATAAAACTGTTAGCTAAGCGACCTAACGATACCCAAAACACATGCGACAACATTTTATTGACGTAAGCGACTGAAATCTGACACACTTTAACTACCCAAAAGGTGTAGGCCTGCACCAATTATGTGCTCAGAGAAAACGATATATTCAGAACTAACTATAGATTCAACGCTCACCAGCGATTGATTCACAACTAATCAACTCCCTATTCTGCGCTGATTAACTGTCTATTCCTCGTTAACTAAATATGTATAATGCCGAATTATCAAAGTAGAGATTCGCAATAAATATGCGACAACAACTGAGAGATATTGTATGGATTGTCCCGCTTGCGAAGAACATATCGGTTGGGAATGGGTAGAAGAAGCGGCTATTGAACCCAATGAGGAATTCGATTGTCCAGAGTGCGAAGCAACATTGATGTACACCATCGATGAAGGCACCTACTACGGCGCTCAGCACAAGACCGTAGAAGTTATTGATGATTAAGATTATTTCCTGATGATCTGGATGTTTTATTAACTCTTTGATGTTCTAAGCCTGCGCAAAGCAGCTAAACACACCTTTACTAGAACGGGCGTTCAGCATAAAATATTGAACATATGTTCAGATTAATGAAGTAGATGTTATGGCTAAGACCGCTAAGTTCGATAGACAAGACGTAGTAGATAAAGCAACGAACCTGTATTGGGAAAAGGGCTTTCATGCGACTTCTATGCGCAACCTGCAAGACGTGATTGATATGCGTCCGGGCAGCATCTACGCGACGTTCGGCAGCAAAGAAGGTTTGTTTAAAGAGACGCTTGCTCGCTATACCGAACTTGGCATCCTGAATCTGAACCGCTTCCGCAGTGAAACCGAATCGCCTATCAAAGCGTTGGAAAACTTCGTAAAACGTGCGGTTGTCGAATCGAAACAGAGCGCACCAAACGGCATGTGTATGTTGGCTAAAACGGTCGCAGAACTGACTGATGAACACGCAGAATTGTTAGCAGAAGCGAAGAAGTCACTCAAGATAATGGAAGGTGAGTTCGCCAAGCTGATTTCAGAATCACAAGAATTGGGTGAGATCAGCAAAGAGCGCGATCCGACTCAACTTGCTCGTCATGTTCAGGTTCAAATCGCAGGCCTGCGTACTTACGCCAAAACCTGTGACGATATCGATTTGCTCAACTCAATGGTTGAAGACGTATTTAAGTACCACCCTTTTTAAGGGCTGAACTTATACATTAGAAAGCGATACAAAAAGACTCCACTTTCACCTTAACCGGCCTGAGCGGAGTCTTTTTAGTTTTGATCTAGTTAACTTTATAGATGATAAACTTTGCGGTTTAAAGAGTTACACCTTTCTCATGATCAACGCCTGAGCATTAAGCATCGCTTCCTTAGTACTGACATCTAACGTTTTCACGTTCGCAAAGCGTTCTACTTCTTTAATCGCCACGTCGTGAGCAAAGATCACCAGCCTCGCCCTTTCAATATCTTTCTGCGTGATACGATTGCCTATTCCGTTGGCACCCTGCGTTTCGACTTTAATCCGAACCCCAAGATGATGCGCCGCCTTTTCTAAGGATTTCGCTGCTAAGAATGTGTGGGCAACGCCTGACGGACAAGAAGTAATCGCCAATACCTCCGCTTGCCCTTCTTCCGTTACCGAGCCACCCGTGAACTGATTAGAATTCGCTTCGCCTTCGACCACGTTCTTTTTCAGCAGTATTACAATTAAAGCCGTGGTAAGAGCCCCTGCGAGTGTGCCAATGATGTAGCCAATCTTGCCATCCACCACCGGCAGCACAATCCAGCCGCCCCATGGTGCATGGTTCACTACATGGAACATAAAGCCGACCACGTTACCAACTACGCCACCAGCAACAACAGCAGGCAGAACGCGCGCAGGATCGGCGGCTGCAAAAGGAATCGCGCCTTCACTGATGCCAATCATTCCCATGATGCCTGCGGCTTTTCCGGCTTCGCGTTCGTCGCGTTTGAATTTCTTCGGTGATATGAAAGTCGCCAATGCCATGCCGAGTGGCGGTGTACAAATTGCTATCCCGACACCGCCCATCAACCATGGCTGAGTATTCACCTGCGTTTGAGCAAACAGCGTGGCTACTTTGTTGATCGGGCCGCCCATATCAAAGGCCGTCATCGCACCCAAAATGCTACCCAACACCACTTTCCCTGAACCTGCCATGCCAGTCAGCATCTGGTTCATCTCTAGCATCACTTGGGCAATAGGAGAACCAATCACCCACATCACAGCGCCACAGGTAACAAAGGTGCCGACTAGTGGATAGATGAAGATCGAGCTCAGCGAGATCATGCTATCTGGCAGTTTGATCTTCTTGAGCAGATTCACCACAAAACCCGCAAAGAAGCCGACCACAATTGCACCGAGAAAACCGGTGTTGTATTGATTGACCGCGACCCAAGAACCAATCATACCGGGCGCTAAACCCGGTTTGTCGGCCATTGAATACGCGATGTAACCACCCAGCACGGCGGTAAACAGGGTTAACCCTGCGATGCCCATTTGTGCGATGTCAGCCAAAACGCCACTCTCAGGCACTGCGCCATGACCCGACATCATTACCGACAAAGACAAAAGCACACCACCCGCGACCACGAATGGAATCATGTGTGAGGTGCCGTATAACAAGTGTTCTTTAAGACGATTAAGAGATTGTGCCCAAGGGCTTAGTGGTTCGACATAAACTTCATGATGGCTAGAGGCGTAACTATCGAAAGGTTCAAAATTGGCTTCGAGAAACAGCTCTTGAGCTTCTTCGACCGACTCCACCGCCTTTAATTTTGTAACAAAGCCATCTTCGATAAGTCTGGTCGAAATCTGAGCTAGTACCTCGATATGGTGGTCGTCGTGGTTGTTTGGTGAAGCGAGCATAAAGAACACGTCCGACAGCTCGCCGCCGTCTGCGCCATAATCGATGCCAGATCGGCTGATACCTACCGCCACAGCTGGTTTAGCTACGGCAGTACTTTTCGCGTGTGGAATCGCAATACCATCGTCAAAGCCTGTATTACCGATGGCTTCACGCTTCCAGATATCATCAAGGAATTCACGTTTATTGGAGAGCTTACCGGCACGGTCGAGCAGTTCAACAAGCTCTTCAAATACCGCCTGTTTTGAGTCTGCTTGTAAATCTAAGCAGATGATCTCGGGCTCGATAATGTTGGTGATATCCATATGCTGCTCTGCCTCGCCTGATTTCAGACTGAAGTAATTAGTATCTGTTAACCTAGAGATAAGGTTAATAAGATGAAAAGATTAACGGTGTGAAGGCACTCAATATATAGGACGAAAGGTGCATTAACTGGATTATTGTAACCAAGAACTCAGAGTGTGACTTTCACCTTGGAATAAAAAACGCCAATCCATAAAATCCACAGAACCCATAACAATATCGCCCCTCCCTTATGCGAGCTTTCTATACTGGATTTTCCATGCAAGATAGCTTTTCCAAGGTAGCTTCTGAAAGGTAGCTTTTGTAACGTAACAGGGACGAGATTAAGCCGAGAATAATAATGAGAATTGTAGCGGTAACTGCGTGCCCTACAGGCATTGCGCACACCTATATGGCAGCTGATGCTCTAAATAAAACAGCCCCTAAGTTCAACGTTTCAATCAAGGTTGAGACGCAAGGCGCTATGGGTATTGAAAACTTACTGACCGCCCAAGATATTACCCTCGCAGACAAAGTGTTGATCGTCTCTGATATCGATATTGAACAACCAAGCCGGTTCGACCCAGCTAAAACCGTATTCATTCCCATGGAAGAGGTGTTGTTGAGTGTCGATAAAGTCTTTATTAAGCATTGTCGAACTTAAACTTTTCATGAACGAATACCAGATCACCTTCTTCGTTAACGATCCTTCCGCGAACTCACATGTCGCGCAGCCCCTTACTCGATTAGCGAAGAAGTTCAAAAGCAACATCCGCATTATCAACATCACTCAAAATCGAACGGCTGATCTCTCCAAATCCGTTGCGATGCTGCAAGTAGGTTTACTTCGTGGTGATTTGTGTCAGATAACCGCGGTTGGGATTGATGCGGAGCTGGCCTGTTTCGTTCTCAAAGATGTAATTGCTGAGCATTACGACATGGTTGGTTCACAAGTGAACCATGAATTCTCGAAAGATCTAATCCAGCGTATGCCGCAAATATGCCCGCCCTGTGACATCAAGTGGCACCATGCCAAAGCACAAACTCAACTGACCAAATTTGAATGCTTGAAAGGCCTCGCTCACCTTGTTTATCCAGAAGACCCAGATGAGTTGATTCTGGCATTTATTAAGCGGGAGGAACGCTCTTCAACCTGCGTGTCACCAGGTATCGCACTGCCGCATGTGATGTTTGAATCGACTCAAGATCTCTCGATTGCGGTTATCGTCAGTGACGACCCGATTGACTGGGCATCACGTATAGGCGAAGTGCACGTTGCTATTGCACTCGTTCTGCCAACTAAACCACAACGAGAACATATTATTGCGGCGACCAACCTAACTCGAAACCTGCTTCACGATCAGGTCAATGAGCGTCTGCAAAAGACTCGAAGCAGTGTCGACCTACAAGCCTTGTTGATGTACATCTCGTCACGCCTTATCTAATTCATCTCTTCTGGTCAAACTCAAAGCATCCATTAATCCCCTGTTGTGACACCTATCCAATCGTTATAAGCTCATTTTCTCATACAATAAAAAACGGCTGAGCATTAGAGCTCAGCCGTTTTATGTTTAATTACTTGTTTAACTGGTTAGCTAACTTAAGCTGTTTTTTTCGCTTGTTTCGCATCCTCAACCGAGTCGTCTACAGCTTTCACCAACAGCAAACCAACTACGAATACGATACCGCCACACAGTACGAACATCATTCTTCCCCAGAATGGGTTCGGTAGAGCAAACATCGCCATCACTGCCACACCAGACACTGCGATCAGTGAGCCCAGCATGTGACGTTGTTTGTTGTCCAGTTTCTTCTGTGCTGTTGATTCAGAAACCAATGGTGTCGCAAGGTTGTTGAAGAAGGTATCAACATCTTTCTGACGAGACGCTTCTAGTGGTTTGTAGAACAATGTCGAAAGAACAAAGAAGCCGCCAGTAAACACTAGGTGCGCAATCAGACCTACTGCAACTTTCAAGTCAGACCATTCGCGGCCTGTTAGAGGCTCTAGGTTGAACAAGTTTTGTAGCATTTCAGCGGTAATCACGAAACCAACGATGTAAGACACAATCGCACCGACCACTAGCGTACCCCAACCTGCCCAGTCCGGAGTCTTCTTAAGGAAGAAGCCACAGAATGCTGGAATGGTCATTGGGAAGCCAATAAGTGCACCCACGTACATCATGGTGTCGAACAAACTCAAGCCTTTTAGCGAATTGATAAACAGCGCGATAAGGATGATAGCTAGACCGAAGAAGGTAGACATCAACTTAGACACAATCATCAGCTCTTTCTCTGTCGCGTTTGGACGAAGAATCGGTTGATAGAAGTTGATTACAAAGATTCCAGAGTTACGGTTTAAGCCTGAGTCCATAGAAGACATAGTTGCCGCAAACATCGCTGCGATTAGAAGCCCCACCATACCCGCTGGCATGTATTGCTCTACGAAGTAAAGGTAAGCGAAGTCGCCTGCTTTAGAACCTGCGTCTGGGTAATGTGCTGCAAGGTCAACGCCTTGTCCTGCTACAAACCAAGGTGGCATGAACCAAATGATTGGACCAATTGTCATCAGAATACACGCCAACAGCGCTGCTTTCTTCGCGTTCTTGGAGTCTTTTGCCGCTAGGTAACGGTAAGAGTTCAACATGTTGTTGGTGATACTGAACTGTTTGAAAAAGATAAAGAATGCCCAGATACCGAAGATGCTTACGTAGTTCAGGTTGTTACCAGAAACAAATGATGCGCCTTCTGCTACAGGGAAATCGTTGATGATTTCAGTAACACCGCCACCTTGCACGATAGCCACAGCAGCACATGTCACGGTTACTGCCATGATGATAACCATCTGCATGAAGTCAGACGCGATAACCGCCCATGAACCGCCCGTTACCGACATCACTAGTACAACAAGACCGGTTAGAACGATGGTGGTTGTCATATCGAAGCCAAATATGCCCGATGCGATAATCGCCAAACCGTTCAGCCATATACCTGCAGAAACAATACTGTTCGGCATGCCAGACCAAGTAAACACTTGCTCGTTGAAGCTACCAAAACGCATACGAATCGCATCAATTGGCGTTACTACACGCAGCTGACGGAATTTCGGAGCGAAGTACAGGTAGTTCATCAGGTAACCAAATGCGTTCGCTAGGAAGATAACCGCGACAGCCATACCATCGGCATACGCTTTACCCGCTGCGCCAGTGAAGGTCCAAGCACTGAACTGAGTCATAAACGCAGTCGCGCCAACCATCCACCAAAGCATGTTGCCGCCCCCGCGGAAATAGTCACTGGTTGTACTGGTGAACGTTCTAAACATCCAACCTATTGCGATAAGGAAAAGGAAATAAATTCCTACGATCAGAGTATTGAGTTCCATGTATAAGTCTTCTTTATGATGAATATCTGAAGAGCATATTATCTATAGAATTCTTAATTTGTAGTATTATAAGTCAAGATTGTGATAGGGCGTATAAACCTGAATATTTGATTTCGAGGCATTAATTACACGTTAGTAAACAAAGAACAATCTAACGAAAAGTAAACGTTTAAAATCAATAACTTAAAATAATTTCAATCAGTAAGTTGGACAACAATAACAAGATTTTATCGTCTCGATAAGTGGTTTTCAATTTACTTGGCATTCATTAAATGCATCGCATTAATACATCAACTCTCACACGTTTAATTCAATAAAGAGGCAACGAAAAATAATAAGCAACTCGCAAGGCGAACCCTTAATGTTATTAATTGGGGGTTATTTAGTGAAACGGGATAAATAGAAATCTTGCCTAAAGATAAGGTTGGGAAATAAGGTGTAGAAATAAACGGCAGAGGAGAACACAAAGCAAATTGCTCACCACACCACAGAGTCCACTGTGGTGATCTAGTCATACAAATTTCGGTCGTATAAGCTCTGGTCAGAAAAGGTAATTTGAAGGGATATTAGATTGAACCACGATATTCGGTCGGCGTTCTTCCGGTGCGATTCTTAAACACGCGGCAGAAGTAGTTCACATCTTTAAAGCCACAACGTAGTGCCACTTCATTGAGTTTGAAGTTGTACTTCTTAAGCATAAACTTAGCGCGATCGACCCGCACGCGGGTAATGTACTCTGCTAGCGTCATGTGGCCTTGCTGACGGAACATTCGCGACAAGTGATTGGATGAAATGCTAAAGCGTGAGGCAATGCTGTCTCGGGTGATTTGGCGGTGGAAGTTCTCTTGAATGTAGATACAAATCCCCTGATACACATCCTGTACTCGGCTATGAGATTTTTCTACGGGCGCTTCCAGCATGATTTTACTGTATTGCAGTAGAGCTTGCAGCAATAACTCATCCATCGGCTGCTTGTTGCTCTCCCTCGCTAGCGAGCTAAGCGCCTCCAAGATATTATCAATCGCAAACCCTGATCGAGTCTGAATACTGTGCTTTTGAATATCGTAAAAGCTCTCTTCCCCTTTGCGCTTACTCACCAAACTTAAACCCAGCTGACGACGACCAAACAACATACTCAGCACCGAGCAGTCAGTATCCCAGTTAGGTTTATTCCAGCAGTTAGGTGGGATGAAAATCGCGTCTCCGGCTTTGGCAATAACGTTAGTGATCTTACGATCATGACTCTCCATTTCATTAATATACTCTCCGTCTAGCACCAGCTCTAAGCGCGGAAAGTTCACCTGATAACTGCACGCTGAAGGTGTATGAAAATCTCCAGCAAACCAGATGTTATGAAACGGTTCTCGCTCATTTAACACCGACGAGATTAAGTCATGAAATATCATTATTCGAACTCTTATAAGCAGCAATAAGGCTACCGGAATAGATATACCTGTAACTGAAACATAGCGCTATTGAGCAAAATCACAATTTGAGATCTAGGTTACAAAAATCCAGTCTTAGAAATAAATCTCCAGTGGAGAAATCGATTAGGCACGTAATTTCCCAGATAACAAAACACGCTGTAGCCCTTATAAATAAAAGCTTTAAAGCACGACAAATCTTGTCAACACAGGGCTAAAAACGCCCGTTAGACCGATCAAAATCACACTCCACTTATAACGCAACAATCATCCAGTAAATGCATTTTTTCTTCACTACAGAAGGTAAGCCGTAGATTCCAGAATACCCCTAACAAAATAAAAACAGAGTAGGGGTTCATTATGATCACGACATTGATCAATCAAGATTTGATTAAGCTTTCGCTTAGCGCTAATTCAAAAGAAGACGTATTTAAAGAGCTAATAGACGTGCTGTACGCACAAGGCAGAATCTCAGAAAAAGCACAGTTTCTTGCCGACATTAAGGCTCGTGAAGAACAAGGTAATACCGGATTTGAAGAAGGTATTGCTCTGCCTCACGCCAAAAGCAGCGCGGTGATCAAACCCGCGGTTGTTATCGGCGTCCACAAGCAGGGTATCGAGTACGGCGCAGATGATGGTCAGCCATCAAAGCTATTTTTCATGATTGCCTCTCCTGATGGCGGCGACAATCACCACATAGAAGTATTGGCAGAGCTTTCTTCAAAACTGATTGAAGAAGGCTTTATCGAAAGCTTCATGAATGCTCAATCTGAACAACAAGCATTAGAACTACTGCTTACCCAACCTGAGCCGTCAGAAACGGAAACTAACGTAGAGAAACAAGGCTTCATCATTGGCGTGACAGGCTGCCCAGCTGGCGTTGCACACACGTATTTGGCAGCCGAAGCGTTAGAGAAAGGCGCGGCGGCTCTTGGCTACGACATCAAGGTCGAAACCAACGGCTCTATTGGTGTAAAGAACAGCCCGACTCAAGAAGAGATCGAACGCGCAGATGCGATTGTCGTGGCTTGTGACAAACAGGTCGACATGGCTCGCTTTGCCGGAAAACGCGTCATCAGCACCAACGTAAAAGCACCAATCAAAGACGCACAAGGCTTGATTAAGCAAGCTCTCAATGCACCTAGTTACCAAGCTGAACAAACACCGACCAACCAATCCGTTGTAGAAAAAGCCTCGCAAGCACGTTCAGACCTTTACCGTTACTTGATGAATGGCGTATCTCACATGATCCCATTCGTGGTGACGGGCGGTCTTTTGATTGCCCTAGCACTAGCCATTGGCGGTGAGCCGAGTGAATCTGGCATGGCAATTCCTGCTGGCAGCATGTGGAACCAAATCCTAGAGGTGGGTGTGGTGGCCTTCACCCTGATGATCCCAATCTTGGCTGGCTACATTGCTTACGCGATTGCTGACCGCCCTGCCCTAACCCCTGGCTTAATTGGCGGCTGGATTGCCAACAACGGTTCTTTCTATGGCGCTGACGCAGGTACTGGCTTCATTGGCGCAATCATCGCGGGTTTATTAGTGGGTTACTTCGTTAAATGGATTACTTCGTTTAACTACCACAAATTCGTTCAACCGCTTGTGCCTATCATGATCGCTCCGATCACTGGCTCTTTGTTCATCGCAGGTTTGTTCATTTTTGTTATTGGCGCACCTATCGCTGGGCTGATGGATGCTCTTACTGCACTGCTAACCAGCATGAGTACAGGCAACGTGGTTCTGCTTGGTATTGTCCTTGGTGGCATGGCCGGCTTTGATATGGGCGGCCCGTTCAACAAGGTGGCGTTCCTATTCTCAGTCGGCATGATTGCCAGCGGTCAAACTCAGTTCATGGGTGCAATGGCGTGTGCAATCCCTGTCGCTCCCCTTGGTATGGCTATCGCAACCAGACTTGGCCGTAAGTTCGACCTATTCGAATCTTCTGAGATTGAAGCAGGTAAAGCAGCAGGCGCGATGGGCTTGGTGGGTATCTCTGAAGGTGCGATTCCATTCGCGGCTCAAGATCCAATGTCAGTTATCCCAGCCAACGTGCTTGGCTCAATGACTGCTGCGGTAATGGCGTTCTCGTTTGGTATCACCAACAGCGTTGCCCATGGTGGCCCAGTTGTAGCTCTGCTCGGTGCAATGAACTACCCAATGCTGGCACTACTATGCATGGCATCAGGTGCGGGCGTGACTGCGGTGACTTGTATCGCGCTTAAAAATCTACGCAAAGCCAAGCTAACGACAGCAGCGGCTTAAGCCATTTCAACTCCAATGGCTTGAGCCCTTCTACTCGCATTTCACTAGGTCGAGTAGAGCTCAAGCCATGTTTCCCTTCATGGTGATTTCGATGTCTGATTTTTCTTTAGCGAACGATTCGTTCGTACAACGTTTTTTCTACCCAATGACTAATGTGATTCAGAACTACGCATGGGGTAGCCCTTCTTCGTTCAGCCAACTGTTTGGTATTGATAACCAGTCTGGTGAGCCACAAGCGGAGATTTGGATGGGCGCACACCCCAATGGTTGCTCAATGGTGACTGATAACGGGCAACAGACCACGTTGTCGAACCTTATTTCCAAGAACCTAAACCTGTTTCTAAGCGAGAAAGTCGCAAGTCGTTTTGGTGAACTTCCGTATCTGTTTAAGGTATTAGCGGCTGAGAAAGCACTGTCTGTTCAAGTACACCCGAACAAGCAGCAAGCCGAATCTGGCTATGCTCTTGAAGAGCAGCAAGGCATTCCGATGACGGCTGGCAACCGCAACTACAAGGATCCCAACCACAAGCCAGAACTGGTGTATGCATTAACCGACTACACCGCAATGAATGGCTTTAGGTCGATCAACGAGATCCTTGAGCACTTCCATTATCTTGAGATTCCAGAGCTAAACTCTATGGTTAATGACCTCGCGGGCGACCAAACACCCAATGGATTAGCCAGCTTCTTCGCGAGCTTATTGTCGTTGCAAGGTGAACAAAAAGGCATGGCGCTGACTATGTTACTGATGAAGGCCAAGCTTTCAGATGCCCCTGTGTTCCAATTGATTTCAGAGTTGGAACATCAATATCCGGGGGATGTCGGCCTGTTTGCTCCGCTGCTATTGAACGTGATCACGCTAAAGCCGGGGCAAGCCATGTATCTGGATGCCGAGACACCCCACGCTTACATCAAAGGCACGGGCTTAGAAGTGATGGCGAATTCAGACAACGTACTCCGCGCAGGATTGACGCCTAAGTACATGGATATCAATGAATTAGTCTCTTGTACTCAATTCAATGAAAAGCCTGCCGATAGATTACTGCTCAGCCCGATAGAGCAAGGTGATGTGATGGAATACCAAATTCCGGTCGAGGATTTTAAGTTCTCTATCGTGCAAAACTCACATCAAAGAAAGATCACTACCGAAGGTGCCGAGATCCTATTGCCACTCGATGAGTCCATGGTGCTCACTCACCAATGTGGCGAAACCTGCGTGATAAAGAAAGGCCAATCGGTATTCATTCCTGCTTATGCTGAGAGCTACAAACTGGACTGCGTTGGCCGAGTAGCACGTGCTTACAGCTAGCTCCCTTAGAACTCAGTACAAAGTCTTACTGCCCTGCTCATACGGGGCATTTTTTTCTGAGGAGGTCGCTCGGCGTGTCAAAAACCTAATCAAATACGCCATCAAATATGACCCATCTCACACTACATTAATGATGCAAATCACACTTAATTTTGCTGGATACAAATGTACAGTGAAGGGCTTTTATTTGCTATTTCGCGAATCGGGTTAATCCATTAATTTTAATTCAAGAACTTCAATAGTGAATGAGTTAATAAATGATCACACAGCTAACTAACGTCAACTTAATTAATAACAACCTTCAAGCGAATAATAAAAAAGAACTGTTTGAAGAATTGGCAGGCATGTTATTTGAGAACAACAGAATCAGCAATAAAGAAGCCTTCTTGGCCGACATTGAAATTCGTGAATCTCAAAGCATCACTTCAATGGACGGCATCGCTTACCCACACTCAAAAAGCAAGGCGGTAACTGAGCCGGCGATTGCAGTCGGTGTTAAGCGTCAAGGCATTGAGTATGGCGATGAAGACGGCATTAACCCAACCGTATTTTTTATGATTGCTTCACCAGACAACGGTGCTGACCATCATATTTATGTATTACAAGAACTATTTGGAAAATTCAGCGATGAATTTATTCAAGATATCCATAACGCAAAAGACGAACAACAGATCCTTAATATTTTAATTAATTCATAAGGCATAGAAAATTATGAGCACCCTAACAACTCAAGCTACGAATACTAATAATAAAAACAGTAGTAGCGACTTTAAAAAACTCCTTAGTACCATGAAAGGCCACCTGCTTTTCGGAACCTCACACATGCTGCCTTTCATCGTAGCCGGTGGTGTTCTGTTGGCGTTAGCGGTAATGGCATCAGGCAAAGGTGCCGTACCAGCAGACGGCTTGCTGGCAGACATCTCTAATATCGGTATCAAAGGCCTTGTTCTTTTCCCAATCATTCTTGGCGGCTTTATTGGTTACTCCATTGCAGATAAACCAGCACTAGCACCTGCAATGATCTCTTCTGGCATCATGGCTGACATGGGCGGCGGTTTCCTTGGCTGTATCGTGGCAGGCTTTATCGCCGGTGGCGTGGTGTTCCAACTTAAGAAGATCCCACTTTCTGCAAACATGACGGCACTAGGTGCGTACTTCATCTACCCGCTTCTAGGTACGTTAATCTCTGCAGGTATCGTACTGTGGGGCATCGGTGAGCCAATTAAACTGTTCATGTCTTCAATGAACGAGTTCCTAGCTTCAATGGCTGGTGCATCTAAGATAGTTCTGGGCACAATCCTTGGCGGTATGACGGCGTTTGATATGGGCGGCCCTATCAACAAAGTCGCGACCCTATTTGCCCAAACTCAAGTAGACACACAACCTTGGCTAATGGGCGGCGTTGGCATCGCGATTTGTACTCCACCTCTAGGTATGGCTCTGGCGACTTTCCTATTCAAAAACAAGTTCTCTAAACAAGAGCAAGAAGCAGGTAAAGCAGCAGCAATCATGGGCTCTATCGGTATCTCTGAAGGGGCTATCCCATTTGCAGCGAATGACCCAATGCGCGTACTTCCTTCAATCGTTGCCGGTGGTATCGTGGGCTGTGTATTCGGCTTCATGACAGACGTTCTACTGCACGCACCGTGGGGCGGTCTAATCACGGCGCCAGTATCAAGCAACATTCCAATGTACGTCGTCGGTATTGCGCTTGGCTCGCTAACCACAGCCGTTATCGTAGGCTTCTGGAAACCGGTAGCGGTAGAAACAGAAGAAGACATGGTTGAAGCACCAGTACAAGCTCAAGCAGCTCCTGTAGCAGGCGAAGGCGAGTACGACATCGTAGCAGTAACATGTTGCCCTTCTGGTGTTGCACACACCTTCATGGCAGCGAAAGCACTAGAGAAAGCAGGCTTAGCCGCAGGCCTTAAGATTAAGGTAGAAACTCAAGGTCAAAACGGTATTCAGAACCGCATCAGCGACCTAGACGTAGCGAACGCAAGACTGGTTATCTTGGCTCACGATATTCAAGTGAAAGACGCTCACCGCTTTGCTAACGCGAACGTGATTGAGTGTTCAACCAAGGAAGCAATGAAGAAAGCCGCGACTATGGTGGCTATCTAAAACCTAAGATTATTTAAAACCAAAGGTTATCTAAATAATCAATAAATTAGTGAATGTTCACTATTGATAAAGTAACTACCCCTAGTAACTAAAATCCCCATTCGTCTAGTCAACGAATGGGGATTTCTTTTTACAAAACAACTCGTAGGATCAACAGAATCAGCTCTTAGGATCGAGCGTCTCTTCGGTTTCTAAATCGAACAGGTGACATTGGCTGGTGTTGAAATGCAGCACCGTTTCTTCACCACTGTTTGCCGTGCGATCCGCATCAAAAGGCACGCGAGCCACCAGCTTATCTGCACCGAGTTTAAAGTAGAGATACAGCTCATTACCCATCGACTCAACCACATCAAGCCTGTGCGTTTGAGTATTCACTTCCGCCAGCGGCGCATCGTGATTAGCCAGTTGAATGTGCTCAGGACGAACGCCAAACCACAACCACTCACCGAGTTTCTCTTGAGCGATAGCTTGCTTGTCTTGTGGCAGCGTCCAGCGTGCTCCACTTTCTGATACTACATTCATTACACCGTCAATCTCATCTACTCTCACCTTGATAAGGTTCATGGCTGGCGAACCAATAAAGCCTGCGACAAACTTATTGGCTGGGTACTGATAAAGATTCATCGGCGTATCGACTTGCATGATCTCGCCTTGATTCAATACACAAATGCGATCGCCAAGGGTCATGGCTTCCACCTGATCGTGTGTCACGTAGATCATGGTGGCGTTTTGCCCTTCTTGTTTCAGGTTGTTGTGCAGCTGCGCAATGCTGACACGAGTCGACACACGCAGCTTGGCATCTAAGTTAGACAGCGGTTCATCAAACAAGAATACATCTGGCTTACGCACCATCGCGCGACCTAAAGCAACGCGCTGCCTTTGACCGCCGGACATTTCACCCGGTTTGTTGTTCAGCAGGTGTTCGATATCCAGAGTCTTGGCTGCATCTTCAATACGTTCATTGATTTCGTGCTTTGGCAGCTTCTGTTGTTTAAGGCCAAAAGCCATGTTTTCGTACACCGACATATGCGGATAAAGCGCGTAGTTCTGAAACACCATGGAGATGCCACGATCTTTAGGTGGCAGCTCATTCACACGCTTATCGCCAATGTAGACATCACCTTCTGAGATATCTTCAAGGCCTGCGATCATGCGAAGTGTCGTGGATTTTGCGCAGCCAGACGGCCCAACAAACACCATGAACTCACCTTCGCGAATATTCAGATCGACACCGTGCACAGCCTTAAAACCATTTGGGTAGGTTTTTTCTACCCCTCTCAGTGTGACTTCAGCCATAACCTGTCCTTAAATCAATTCGTTAAATACTATCTTTGCAATCTGTCGCGGACGTTTTAGCCACGTTCTTACAGTTGGTTGAGCTCAAAATGGGCGACTGATGCGATAACCAGATCCGCCACTGGCTCTAACTCGCTGTGTTGTGCAGTCCCCGTCAGAACACCGACATTGCTTGCGCCTGCATTGCGGCCAAATTCCATATCTGAAACCGTGTCACCAAACATGATCACTTCATGTGGCTCAATACCGCATTGCTCACAGAAGGCATTGAGTAGTGCGGGCGCTGGTTTAGGTTCGATATCGCCATCAGAATAACCAACATAATCGAACATCTCGCTCAAACCCGATTGCTCCAGTGTGTAGATGGTCGAGTCTTTGGTGTCTGCGGTCGCGATGCCTAAAATCATGCCTTGCTGCTTAAACAGGCCAAGCTTTTCAGCCACACCTGGTAGTGCTTCAATCCAGCTTGGGTTCTCTTCCACTTCGTCATTGAAAGCGGCTTTGGTCACCTTAGTGAACTCAGCGAGCGAGACATTAGGTTGCAGCATGTTGAACCACGCTGTTGCGGTATCTTCCACTGGGTTTGAGGCTAATAGTCCATAGTTATCAACCACATCACCTTCCACGCCGATAGCCAAGAGTAACTCAGCACGTGTGACAGTTTGATTACCCTGATGCTGGTCACTGTAAGATTTCACACGCTCACAAGCACCACGAGAAACGTTGAGCCACATCTTGTGGAACTCTATCAATGTGCCGTCTTTATCAAATAACATCGCCTTAAACTTCATCACGGCTCATTCGCTCCATTAGTTCTCCCCAAGTACGCACTAGGGGTTGGTTAAATTCTGGTTGTTTGCCGTCGAATACGGCATTGATGCAGCCTTCAAACTCACGTTTGTCAGATACGGGTTGAGGGCTGTTGATTAATGCAGAAGAAAGTTCTCCACGACGGATATCCACTCGACACCAACGGTAGCCTTCATCAATATGGATACTTTGTAGCTCATCACTCAAAACGATTCGGTCAATAATCTCGCCATCGACCACGCACTCAGCGTAGTAAGGGTTTTCTGAATCAGTAACTGCAATACGGTAACTAAGTGCCTGTCCTTGAGAGTCATTACCCGGTAGCAAGTCGCCTAAGTTGATGTCAAACTTCAGGCCACAGCGGCGCTCTAGGTAAACTTGCCCATTACGCAAACCAGACAAGATGCCTTCGCCGCTCAAACCATGGCTGTAAACGAAGGTTGATGGGTCACCATAGATAGAGGGCTCATCCGATTTTGGATTGCGTTCATGGGGTTCAAGGTGTGAATCACTGCCGCCAATCGCCGTAATGCGTTGGCCACAATTCCACATTTCATTGAGAACTAATAACGCCTCTTCGGTCGCTTTTGGCGAGGTCGACCACGTTGGGTCACAACACACTTCAAACGTGGACACTTGGCTAAGATCCACTTGATCGTAATGCCAATGCCACGGCTTCATCATCGGGTGATTAATGCCAAGGGAACTGTGTCCACTTTTAGCTAAGTTCAATCCTGCTTCCATCGTCGCTTGGCTGCTGTGCTCAACGTCTCTAAGGTCTAAAGACTTAACCGGGCCATGCACATTAAAATGCCCGAGATCGGTCGTGACTTCTAACGCTGGTAAAAACAAACATTGGTTTGATACAGGCAGCTTAGGCTGGCAGATGTTGTGCTCGGTGAAGAAGAAGAAATCGAGCACTTGTGATTCAACAATATCTTTGGCCGCGGCCAAGGTATTGTGACCATCAGAAAGCTGAGTGTGAGCGTGTAAATCGCCGCGATACCAACGAGAATCAGAACTCAGCATATGGCTGTAATCAAACTCGATATCGTGATCACTTGTCACCGTTGGAGTCAGTTCTAACTCAGCATCGCTATTAACTGACTCATCAGAGCAAAGTACATCGACTTGATACTGCATCGCACGCTCGGTGCGAAACTCACCTTCAAGATTGTAAAGTTCTAAGAACCACTCACCTGATGGAATCGCACCATCAATCGCACCTAAACCAGAGTTTTTCGGTTGGATAGAGAGTGACTTGTGCGCCTTTTCAAATAGCACTTTGCCACGAAATGCTTGGTTGGCATCGTATGCCGCAGCGTATAAGAATCCTTTTTTCACCGTCGTACCAGTAATGGTTACGCAGTGAGAACCTGCTGGTACATCAAAGGGGATACGTACTCTGCCAAACGGCAGTTCACCTTGAAATTGGGTCATTGTCTTCACCAAATTCGTCCTAATTGAAGGACTGGATCAAAAAGAGGCCCACCCGAATAGATGGGCCTTGATGCGTGCAAAGATAGTGTTAATCCACTTTGCAGATTAAGAACGATTCGCTCGGTCTAGTGCACGTTGTGCTTTTTTAGCCGCTTGTTTTAGCGCTTTGTCAGCTGGCACGTTTTGGATTTGAATTTGGTCCGCAGCTACTTTCAGCGCATCCATGATCTTACCGTTGGTAGGGTCAAGGAAATCTTTGGTCGCCGTGTTTGCTTGCTTCAACGGAATCAGAGCTTGTGGGTTGTCTTTGGTGAACGCTTGGTATTCTGGAACTTCAGAAACACTGTTGCGCACAGGGATGTAGCCCGTAAACATCGACCATGCTGCCGTGTTTTTCGCGTTGGTGTAGAACTCGACAAACTCAAATGCACCTTTCGCTGCTGCTTCGTCTGTACCTTTTGGCATTACATAAACCAGCGCACCCGCTTGTGGTGCAGAAGGGTTTGAGCCCCAACCCGGTTGTGTGGTTGCCGAAAGCTTAGTGAAGTCCAAGTCACCTTGGTCACCCGATGAACCTGTATAACCCAGTGCGTTGTCTTTCATCACGTCATCAATGGTTTTATACCAGTATTCCCAGCCTTGACCACCGTAGTGAATTCGCATGATTTGATCATCATGGATCCACTTACGGAAGCTGTCCCACACCTCAACCCACTCAGGAGAGTCAATCAGCACTTTCTTACCGTCATCACTGATGATCTTAGCGCCGTTAGAGAAAGCCGCGTCAATCATGTTGTCTTGACCCCACATCGGCTCCCAGCCGTAGAAGGTCACGTTACCTTTGTCGTCACGCTGTGTGACTTTCTCTGCGACCTTAGCTACACCTTGCCATGTGTTTAGGTCTTGCTCGGTAAAGCCGTTGTCAGCCAACACCTGCTTGTTGTAGTAGAACACTTGAGTTGTACCGTAAGCAGGTAGACCAATGATGGTGCCATCGTCTGCCGTCACTTGATCTTTAAACGCGCCAATGAAATCAGAGAAGTTGAACTCTTCATCCATAAACGGCGTTAGGTCACGGCTCAGACCACGCCCGTGCATCGCTTCCGCACGACCTGAATCTAATAGCACAAGTTCAGGTGCCGTTTTCGACGCTAAACCAGCTTGCAGCTTCTGGTAGGTTTCCGTGTAGTTACCTTGCAATGCAGGCTTCACCACATACTCATCTTGGCTGGCGTTGAACTCTTCGATGAGCTTAGTCATCATTTGCTGTGGCTTAGTACCACCGGAATACCAAAAGTTAACTTCGGTTGCGGCAAGAACACTGCTAGAGAACATAGACGCGCTTGCTGCGCCAGCACACACTAGTGCGAGAGTTTTTAATTTCATTTCCGTTTACTCTTTTACGCCGTTATCGGCGATACCTGAAAGAATCGTCTTTTGACAAATGACGAATAGAATTAACAAAGGCAATACTGCAATGGTGCTCGCCGCCATAATTTGCGACCAGTTCAATCCATAGTTACCTTCGGCAATAAAGTAGTGACGAATCCCGGTCGCAATCAGGTTAAGTTCCTGAGTGGTGATAACCAAGCTAGGCCACATGTAGCTGTTGTAATTGGTAATAAAAGTGATGAGGAACAATGTTGCGACTGCTGCTCGGCATTGCGGTAAGATGATTGCCCATAAGATTTTGAGCTCACCTGCACCATCAATTCTTGCCGCTTCAATCAGCGACGGATGCACCTTGATAAACACTTGGCGTAGATAGAACACTCCGAAAACTGATGCCGCGTTCGACGCCACCAATCCCATGTGTGAATCTAACAAACCCAGTTTTGCCAAGGTGATGTAAGACGGAATGTAAGTCACTGCGCCCGGCAGCATGTAACAACCCATCACGACGAAATAGAGCAGCGTCTTCGAGCGAAACCTCAGCTGAGTCAACGCGTATGCAAACATCGCCGAATTCACAATCACCAATAGGGTCGTGAACAAAGCCACACTAAAGCTGTTGAAGATGTACAAGCCAAACGGCGCGCTGTGAAAGGTTTCGACAAAGGTCTCCCAGCGAAACTGCTCTGGAATCAAGTCCAGTGGGTTAGCAAAGATCTCATCGTTGCTTTTCAGCGAACCAGACAACATCCATAGAAACGGGAATACCATAATGGTTCCGCAGGTTGCTAAGAACAGGTGCTTAGCCAGTGCGAGGAACGAACTACGATCCACTGAGGCTTTCTTTGACACAACCTCTGATTTGGTCGCTATGGTTTGGGGGCTAACTTTGGTTTTCGCTGCGTTCTGATTCAATACTTGATTGGCATCCAATACTTGCGTGGTCATAATTCTGTCCTTTCAAAAATCGACTAGTAGTACACCCAGCGCTTGCCGATGTAGGTATTAATAAGTGCCAACAATCCAGTAATCAGGAATATCACTAACGATGTTGCGGCCGCAGGTCCCATTTCGTAACGCTCAAACGCTTGTTGGTAGAACAAGTACAACAAGGTACGAGTCTCTCCGCCTGGGCCGCCTTGCGTTAATATCTGGAACTGATCGAATGCCTGCATTGCCGTAATAATGTTGACCACCACCAAGAAGAATGTAGTTGGGGAAATCAGCGGCAGCGTTATCTTCAAAAAGCGCGTTAAGCTGCTGCAACCATCGATCAAAGAAGCCTCATACAGTGACTCTGGAATCTTGTTGAGCGCACTGATGTAAAACAGCATTGTCCAACCAATCGCCTGCCAAACCGTCACGATAATCACCGCAATCAAGGCTGTGTTTCCGTTCTCTAACCATGGAATTGCGCTAAACCCTGCCGACTCTAATAAGTGGTTGGCCAAGCCTGACTTCGTCTCGAACACCCAAGACCACACAATCGACACCGCGACCGTTGGCGTGATCCAAGGAGAGAAGATCACCGCACGATAGAACTGGCTGCCCTTGAAGTTTTTGTGCAACAACATCGCAAACACAAGCCCAAGAATGATGGTTGGAATCACCACTCCGACAGAGAACCAAAACGTGTTGAGTACTGCTTGAATGAACTCATAGTCCTCAACCATGTACTCGTAATTTTCTAAACCGATGAACGAATAATCTGGCGAGATGTAATCCCAATCGGTGAAGCTGATATAAATTGAATAACCAAATGGTACGAGCCAAAAAGTAAACAGTGGCACCAACAACGGTGCGGTAAATAACAGTACCTTTAAGCGGTTTTTCATTGGTTGTGAGAAAGCACTCATAGTGACCTCGTCCTTATTTGTATGCGGTTAAACTAAGTGTTTTTTATGACAGGTTAGTAAGAGCGCCCTTCATTTTTTTTATGGCTATCCATAAGAAAATCTTTACTCCAGTTCACCGTCTTCCATCTGGTGATAAAGCCAATCACAGAAGAAATTCACCTTGGCGCTGCGACTGTGCTTAGTAATCAGATAATGCGCAGATTCGGCAGGCATCGAGGATTCGCTTGCTAGTACAAGATCTTCTTTCTTGAGTAATTCGGACACCGCGAGCGAACGCACCAGCAACATTCCAATGCCATGTTTGACCGCTTCTAAGGCATGCAGAGAGTTACTCACTTCGAGCAGAACCTTAGGTAATGTCATCTCGAATTGGTTATGCCCAAGCCATTGCAGCCAGTTCTCTCGGTAGCCTTTCACCTGAACCGTCGGCAGAGCTGCAAAGTCATGCTTGCTGAGTAACTCTTGATGCTCGGATTTGAATTGAGGGCTGCACACCAACTGCCAATGTTCTTGAAACAGTCGCTCGCAATGGGTGTCTTCGCTTTCAACCTTGCCGTTGGTCAGCTCGATATCGACATTCTGACAAGGGTTGGTTGATGGCCAGTCCACCAGCTGAATATCGAGCCTGATAAAAGGGTATTTCTTATAAAAGGATGGCAGGCGAGGTAACAGCCAGTTATGACAAAAGGTGTGATTTACGCGCAAGCTGAGCACGTCGGTTTCTTTTTCCCCGAAGAGGATTTGAGTCTGTAATTTCAGGTGTGCTAATGAACCCGCAACAATCGGTTGATAGTGCTGGGCAGCTGACGTCAGCTTTACGCCTTTGGAGCTTCGCTCAAACAATGTGGTATCGAGAAAGGTTTCTAAACTTTTAAGCTGCTGACTCACCGCAGCTTGGGTAACACAAAGCTCGCGCGCAGCAGCGCCAATAGAACCGAGGCGGGCAACAGCTTCGAACGCAACAAGGGCACGTAGAGGGGGTAACATGGCTTCACCTGATTGAAATAAAAGTGAAAAATACTTCAATCAGGTTTCAGTTTTTTGCGCTTACCGTTACAGATTAATGACGAAGGGACGTTGATCAGATATTTATGATCAACGTCCCTTTTCTTTATTTCATGTTCTTAGCGGTGTGTCGCCGCGTGAATCAAACGCAATTACTCTTTGATGTAGAGATCCTTAGAATAGATACGCCCTTCTACATTGTTCTTCGCAAAACCACCAACACTTGGTCGTACTAGACGAGCCTGCATGTAGTAGTAAATTGGCGCGATCGGCATGTCTTCTGCCAGTAACTGTTCTGCCTGGTCGTAGAAACCTTGGCGATCTTGTTCGCTGGTTGCGGCTAGTGCGCTATCCATTGCTGCGTCGTACTTTTCATTGTTGTAGCGAGCAAAGTTACCTGAAGAGCCAGAACGCAATAGGCTCAAGAAGGTTGATGCTTCGTTATAGTCACCACACCAAGAGGCGCGCATTACATCGAAATCACCTTGGCGACGTGACACCAAGTAAGACTTCCACTCTTGGTTTTCAAGCTCAACTTGTGCACCTAAGTTGCCTTTCAGCATTGATGCAATCGCCACTGCTATGGACTTGTTCGATTCACTGGTGTTGTAAAGCAGTTTGAAGTCCAACGGATTAGACGCATCGTAGCCCGCTTCTTTCAGTAGCTCTTTTGCTTTTTGATCACGCTCCTTCTGAGTCCAAGTACTGTATTCAGGTTGTGTCGCATCAAAACCAGCCGTGTACTCATGAGCAAAGGTATAAGCCGGTAAGTTGCCCACCTGAGTCACACCATTGGTGATAACGTCACGCATCATAGAATAAGAGACAGCTTTGCGTACTCGCGCATCATCAAAAGGTGGTCGCGTAGTATTGAATGCGTAGTAGTAAGTACACAACAGAGGCACTGTGGTAAACGCATCTTGATATTTGCTTTTAAGCTGCTGCGCCATGTGTGTAGGCACGTCCGAAGTAATATCGACCTCGCCCACCGCATAACGGTTAATCGAGGCATTCTGATTCTCAAACGGAATATAAGTTACTTCGGTTAAGTGGGTATCTGAACTGTCCCAGTACGTCGGGTTCTTCTTAAGCTCAATGCGCTCGTTCACCACCCACTCATCTAGTACGAATGCACCATTACCAACAAATTGCTTAGGATCGCTCCACGGCTTGTCACTACTTTCTAGGGTTGCTTTGTGCACTGGCATCATGGATGTGTGGCCTGTCATCGCCACAAAGTAAGGCACTTTACTATCGAGTTCGAATTTCACCGTGTGTTTATCGACTGCAGAGATACCTAACTCTTCAACGGGCTTTTTGCCTTCGGCTACGTCAGCAATGTTGTTGATTTGAGTAAGCTTGAGATACCAAACATTCGGCGATGCCGTTTTAGGATCGACCGCGCGTCTTATCGCATACACGAAATCATCGGCCGTCACCGGATCGCCATTCGACCATTTCGCGTCTTTACGTAGGTGGAATACAAACGTCTGGTTGTCTTCGGTTTCCCAAGACTGTGCAACACCTGGGGTGATATTGCCATCGCGATCTTGAATCACTAAACCTTCAAATAGGTCACGTAGAATGTGCATTTCTGGCAGGCCTTCTGCTTTCGCAGGGTCAAGCGTCGCCGCTTCTGCATCGTTAGCACGAACTAAATGTTGTTCTTTCGCCAGAGAAGTTCCCGCAGGCAATGTGTCAGCAACGGCAGTTACTGAGATAAAAGGGGTCAATAGAGATGAAATGAGTAAAGCCGTTGAATGTTTCTTAAAATCCATATGTTTTTGCTCTCCTAGCCTATCTTTGAAGCAAGTAATAAAATTAACAATGCGACTGTTGACGAGTTTTAACGCTTTAGTTTATTTAAGTAAGTTTGTGTAATCGTTAATACTTGATAGTACTTGATCAATCAGGAGATAAAGGTGAGTTTAATTCCAAGAACAGAAAGAGCTGCATTTTCAATAAAGCCGCTAACATATGGAAAGTCAGTATTGGGCGCACCCTTGCTCTATTTCCCCGCGCAAGTAGAAAGCGAATCTCGAGGTCTAATCTTAGCAGGCACGCACGGTGACGAAACCGCTTCTATCGCAGGTTTGTCTTGTGCACTAAGAAGTTTGCCAGCCGCCAACTTGAGACACGATGTGATCCTGTCGATGAACCCAGATGGCAATCAATTAGGCACTCGCGCCAACGCCAACCAAGTCGATCTGAACCGCGCCTTCCCAACTCAAAACTGGACAGAAAACGGCACCGTGTATCGCTGGAGCTCCCACACACCAGTCAGAGATGTAAAAGTGAAAACCGGCCAAGCCAACCAGCTCGAACCTGAAGTGCAGTCCCTCATCACACTCATTGAACAGCGTAAGCCAAAATTCGTCATCTCTTTCCACGAACCTCTCGCCATGGTCGATGACCCAACCCAATCGGAGCTTGCCACTTGGCTAGGCAAGCAGTTCAACCTACCACTCGTGGAAGACGTGGATTACGAAACCCCAGGCTCATTCGGTACATGGTGCCAAGAAAGAAACTTACCGTGTATTACCGTAGAACTGCCGCCCGTTTCTGCGGATTTAACTATCGAGCAATATTTGGATGCGTTTGTGGCTGTGTTGGGGTGTGAGGGAAGTTAGCGCAACTCATTTTTGGACATAAATGATTTAGTGCAAACACTCAAACACATCCGTGTCAGATAACAAAAAGTATCCATAGTAATGACATTTCATAGTAAAAATGCCACGCGTTACGAATCACTCTTAAGCTGCTAATTAGGTTGTTACTTCAACATCTTCCAAAATTGTTCTAATGACAGATATTGGGCTTTGTCCATGAAACATAACACGTAGAAAAATACCATCCATTAAGACGACTTCTTTGTTTCCTTTCCCTATGAATACAACTTTACCTTGATGCTTATATGGTCGCTTACCCGTTTGACTCAAGCGACCTTGTTCTTTACTAGTAGCAAATCTTACAGAGTAGCCAGCTTTTTCACATTCACTTAGTAGTGACTTAATACAGATTCCCATGCAGACTTGCTTTCGACCAAACAATACATCGAACGTGTCTTCATCAGAAATGTTCCGACTAAATATAGGTAGCGCTAAAGGGTTGCGCATGCAGTCTATCAATAGAGATCTTGGGCATTCGGGAGTACCACCCATTTCGTCAAACCATGCGTTGAACATAATGTGTCCACCAACTCGCATATGATCTGATTTATATACTCCAAGGAAAAGGCAGTTATCAATAACATCTAGAGCCCAACCCTTACTATTTGCTTGTTGTAGTGCATTGTTGAGTCTGTCGTCCCACGTCTCAATTGGGAAGAATGGTTCTGGTATTCTAACTTCTTCATTTGTATCTGGGTCAACACCGTAACCTTTACCAAGAACTGATGTCACATGAGACATTCTATTAGCTTGACGGGCCATCCGTTGGAGCTGCTTAACCGCTTGCTTCCCCTCTTGCTTAGCGAAGTAATAGAGAGATCTATCGCAACCAGACTCTATGTAGAATTTCATGAAATCGCCAATTTTGACGTTCATTGAACCCTCTTTAACTTCAGCAATCGTTAAACCTTTTTCTGGTTCATATACAAGTAAATCGCCAACTTGTATAAATGAAGTTAGGTCAGATATGAGTGTTACTGCTTCAGGCTTATTTTTCAATGTTTCTTGAGCCGCAAATACCACTGACTCAAAATTACTGTTATAAAGATCTGGCTGAGCTGTTGATTTGAAAAAACGTCTAGCATGGGCAAGTTGGTGCCCTAAAAGTTGCCATGCTATTGCATCAGCAATTCCTCGAAGCAATAACTCCTTTGGGAAATCTAGTTTACCTTCACTCTGAACTATAGCGACGATATCATCTTGTGCTGACATCATGCCCTTATTCGCGGTACTGTAAAATTGCTTTCTAAGCTCGGGGTTATTTCGCAATTCTTCTAAACTGGTGATGTCTCCCCATAAGTGACGAGAACCCTGACACGCTTTCGTATAAAGAGACTTTGTAAATTCTTCATACTCGGCAGGAAATGCCATTGGACTTAGAGTCTTAACTAAGTCATATTTGGACTTTTTGCGCTTCTTCTTACCCAACGTACCTACCTCTTTATTTATAAACTGGAGCAATTGTTATGGCTTTGGGGGATGAGGCTCAGTTCCAATAACAAGGCAAATCAGAACAACTAAAGACAATACTGTCACCCCAAGCTTCAACAAAGGCTTTGATTCAATGTAAATAAGATAAGGTGGTTTATACTTGTCGTCCTCTGTACATAAGGCGAACCACCACACAAGTATATTTAAAAAAAGGCTATAGCCCAAAAGTATACTTGCAAGTATAGAATGACCTAACATACCCCAAGCTGAAATCGTACCACCACTTAAAGCGACTATAACCATCGCGACTAAAACGCCGAACATCAACGCACCAATCTCAGCAGCCATATTAAAGATTCGTATAGCTGCATTAAAAAAATATTCAGATGCCACCTTTACTCTGACTATGGAGCTAAGGGATGACAGACATATTAAGATAGCTCCGATTACAAACAGCATATTCCAAAACAAAGGTGATACAGCTTGCCTTGTTGCTAGATACAAATAGTCATGACCAATTAGATCTTTTGAGTAATAGCTGATGCAGAGAGCGGCAAAACCACAAGCAATCGTAACCCAGTAACGAGACACGTATCTTGTAAATACCTCTGAACATCCGCTGCGAGGTGCCAAAGCATTGCCCTCAGAATCTAAGCATGGCCCTAAAACATACTCTTTGAATTGATTCACAATTTATCCTTACTCTTGATCCATAATGTTTTATAGACGGGTTCTTTCAGTGTTTGCATTCAGTCTATCTTGCTATCACTAATTGTGAACCTCAAGGCATATCAAACTGTTGTGTGAAACGAGAGGGAGTTTCAGGGCAAAATGCCGAAAATTTCCGCATAAGACGCTACTGAATGGATTAAGATAATTTGGTCTAATGCGGTACGCTTTAGGTAACTGGTTCGTCGGGACTAAGAAGGTTTGGGGCAGGAATGAGTTGGCGACTTTGCTCACAGGGGCATACTTCGGACAACTTTAATTCGAACAAGTGATCATGTCATATCTCGAAAGCGGGCTTGTTCAACACCGAATTACCCTCTTGTGCCATAAACACTATGTCCCTTTAAGTTTTCTGGGATGTATGCCTTAACTGTGTGTCTCGACAGAGAGTTACTCCTCAGAAAGTATATGATTGTATTAACTAGTTATGTTCAAGGTGAAAAAAGTATGATTGAGAAATGGGGTAGTAATCGAATTTTAATCCTAGTTATTAGCGTGGGACTGATAGTGATTTTGGCCGTGATGACACTGCCTTGGATTGTACTGTTTAAAGATTATTTCTATTTGGCTACTACCGAAGATTTTGCAAACTTCGGCGACTATATCGGCGGAGTATTGACTCCTATATTTACATTGCTCTCAGCTCTTTTCATTGGTATCCAAATCATCAGTAATTCTAACAACCAAAAGTTAGAGAGGCTTCTTTCCGACTTCAATGAAGCAATGGACAAGTTGAATAACGATTATAAAATTATAGAGCGCGATGAGCACAAAAGTGACAACCGTTCTTACAATAGGGCTTGGCTAGAAGAATTATCTAATGAGAGTGAACAATCTATTCTAAGGAAAGGTAACCGAGAAAGAGATGAAAAATACGGTGATTGTATTTATGGGATGAAATATATCGTTTCTCTATTAGAGCAGATTGAAGAAATCGATCCCGCACAGGAAAGATCATCAAGGGACAAACTAATAGCTTCTATTGGCATGAAGGAAGTCACTACCATTCAAGAGACTTTGTTTTACCAATTCGCAGATGTGGGCCTTGGCCTCAATGATGTTTACTGGGTCTCTGAGCGAAGAAAAAGAGAACTTGAGATTCAGGCGTTTGTACAAAGACGCAAGTAGCTTGAGATTGGTGCTCTGCTAAGTTGAGTTACTGAATCTAATACTCAAACAAGCAAGGTCTTCCAAGTCACTGGTATGTAAATCATCTAAAATGAAAAAACTCAAAGCGACTTTTAAGTTTTGACGGAGCTTGAAAGCTGAATTTACTTATTACTTTTTGTATAGCAAAGTTAACAAATCATCACTGTTCACACTTGGATACTAAACTCACTTTGGGGTAAAGGTGAGCCAGCGCGGGTCTCACTGGCTCAAATATGGACAGATTCGATTCTAACTATTTATGGGATGGCGCTTAAGTCGTTCGGATAACTCCCATAAAGCTATTCGATTAGAATCATATTTGAGAAGCTCGTTCGCTTCAGATGCCTTACACCAACGAAACTCTGTGTGTTCCGAAGATAACTGTGGCTCACTCGAAACCTGCACTGAGAATGAATATTCTGGTATCACATAAGGGTTAAGGCTCCATTCTTCATGACCAGAATAAAACACTCGCGGTAACATACACATAGAATCTAGTTGAACCCACTCAATACCTGTTAACGAGGTTTCTTCATATAATTCTCTTCTTGCAGCTTCAAGCAAAGACTCATGATCTTCACCACCACCAGAAATTGCCTGCCATTCACCATTGTCTGTGCGGCAAGCAATCAGGAATATGGGGTCTTCCATTTCAAATTTGTATGGGAATATAAGTACCTGAAATGGTGCTCTCATTGAATTAGTTCCACTATTGTTACGCGTCCATAGATATTACAACCATTAGAAAAAGTTGGGGAATTTTCAGATTAAATTTTTCACGATTTTGTTACGCAAACTCGGAATGGGGCAAAAGCGAGTTAGCCCCTAATGACTCACCGACGTCGAAAACAAGTTAATAATCACGACGCCCACCAAAATCAAAGCGATACCGATGATCGCAAAGATATCGAGTTTTTGCCCGTAGACCAGCCAAGACAGCGCTGCGACTAGCACTATCCCTGCCCCACACCAAACCGCATATGCCACACCTAAAGACATAGTTTGAACCGTGAGAGACAACAGATAGAAAGCAAAGCCATAACCGACTAGCACTGCGGCAGTCGCGGGCAAAGAAGTAAATTACTGCGTTTTAGGCAATAGAGAAGTCGCGACAACTTCAAATACAATGGCAAGTGACAGCATCACAGGAGGCGAGAGAGATAAAAGCATGTTTAAGTCCACAACAATAAAATACGGCGCTCAGAATATTGTAGTTTTATTTCCGATTCATGCGATTTTCAGCAAGTAATTATTATGATGCACCTTAAAAATTCTTAGGTGTAATTCTCGATTAAACCTACGCTTAGACAAAAAAAGAGCCCACTAATTCGTGGCTAGCAGACCCTTCATCAATCTAATCATCTAATCATCTAATCGGCAAAAGCGCTTAATTTGCAGACGTTGAGCCTCTTAGGATATCGCGCTTCACTTCACCTTTAAGATCGGTCAGGGTTTGCTGGTCGATATCAATCAAGAAGTGGTCACTTGCTTGGCCTGTTGCGAATTTTTCAAGAATCACGAACAAGCTACCGAAACGAGAGCGGAATACCTCTCCCACTGTATATTGGCCAAGATCACCTAGCTCTGAATCCACTGTGCCATCAAACTCGGCAAGCTCGCGGCTTAGCAGTTCGTATTGGCGTAGTTGTGTTTCACCGATATCACGGAACGCCAGTTCGTCTGCATTACGTAGTCGGTAGAAATCGGTTGCTAGTAGCTCACCACTCCACTCTGCAAAGTCAGCTAAGCTTAACCCCTCAGTAGTTGCCAAAACCTCAGCTTCTACTTTGGCTGCCTGCCAATCTTTCTGGAACTGTTCCTCATCAACGACACCATTTGCAGTGCAGCCTTCAACTGGATAACCCAACTTGTCAGCTAATTGACAAACCGTGAACTGCGTTTCTAGTTGAGACATGATCATCATCTCTTCACCGTTCATGTGCATGATCATTTCACGCATTTCGATTGGCCAATCACTAGGAAGGAAACGCAAGCGCGTTAATTCACGGATATGCCAGTCGGTGAGTTCATAGTAACTCTTTGAATCAAGAATATTGATATCCCATATCTTAGCTTCTTCTTCCTCATTACTTGCGTTTGCTGTTAAGTACTCATGCTCTTCTTCGTAGTGACTAAATAGTTCGTTGTAACGTTCAACTTGATCGATAACCACAGTTTCAACTTCGATTTGGTTATCAGGGCGAATGTTCAGCAGCTTGTAAGCTGGGATGTAACCCGCTAACGATGGCGCTTGGATATTAAAGAGCGTGTGCTGAACACCATCGATATTGAAGCTTTTCTTACCAGTATCGTTAAAGTGCATATGACCGCCAACGTGGATATTCAATCCTGTTGCAGCAAGTGTACGACTAGTATTGTCATCTGGTTCACGAGCCAGTTGATGGCTTCCTTCACCAAACAGATCTTCAATCTCTTCAGAGGCACCGTTGTAGAAATCTGTCATTGGGAAGTGCGAGAAGGAAACAAGCGTCTTATTCTGCTCTTTGGCTGCTTTTACTACATCAGAGATCCAATCGATCACATGTTCTTTGTGAGTCAGCATCATGTTGTAGCCAGCGCTGCTTGATCCATCAAACGTGTTTCCGTCTACAGAGCTATCAGACGAATTTTCTTTAGGGCGATAAACATTCGCGTCAATGGCCAACAGCCACAAGCCTTTGACTGGCTCGACTAAGTAACTGGTATCCGGCACTTCAGAACAACTTGAGTAGCCATTCTCTTTATAACTACCACCTGTTCCTTCATAACAGATCTCGTACATGCGCTTATCAAAAGCTGCTTCTTCTTTCGCTAATTCATAGCTGTAGTTGGTACGAGCTTGCGCACTGCTATAAGGGGTTTCAAAGTAGAGATAATCTTGCTGAGGGTAGAAGCCGTGAGTACCAAGGATACTCATGATCTCTTCATAGCCCCACTCACGCACTTCTTCAGTACAGATGGTTGCTAGGTTATCGCCGTCACCGGGAATGGTTGTCCACTCATCTTCATAGCCAACACACTCTTCCTTACCCCGACTATAAATACGTTGGTTCTTACCCCCTTCTCCCAAAAAGTCCGACTTACCCGCAGGTATAGTAAATGGCCTCACTGGATCGTGGTTGCCAGGCGCTGCAAAAAACTCAAGGCCGTACGTGTCACGATAGTGGTCAAAAATGCTCACTAATCCACGCATATGTACTGGCTGACCGTCGTCACTGAAGTCCCCCGGCAGTGCTACGTACTTCACTCCGCGCTCAACCACATCATCAAGCGCTGCGATCATCGCGAAATAGTTTTCGTTGAATAGACGGGTAGAGTTCATCTGAGACTCCATCGTTCTGATCGTTGCATTCTTACCACTGATTGCATTCGGCAACCCTGCGAACGAGCCATCCTGAAAATCACCGTAAACATCATGGAAATGGATATCAGGCATGAACGCCACTTGCACTGCGCTATCCATATTGCCGCTGTCATCACTTGGCGAACTTGAATTGCAACCGACCAAAGCTGTTGCTATCAAGCCTGACAGTACGGTCAATGTACTCTTTTTCATTTTCTCTTCCCAAAAAGTTAGAACTCAAAATTTGGCGAGGAGATTAGGTGAGAAAAATGACACTATTGTTTCTGATATCTTACAAAACGTCGCATACAGAGTGCTTATGCGACATTGCTTCAATCCTTAAAATTCAATTAGTTAGTAATGATCATGAGTATTGATGACTCTATCGTACGAATCAGTTATTAATATATAAGCCGCCATAAGACAACCCCTCAAACATCAATGACAACTATGCATTCCGACTATTTGAATAAGTAGCCCTCCATCAAAAACCGGCTCGATCCGAATAAAGTAATCACAGGGAAAACAGATCAGCTCTCCATACTTATTATTACAAATACGTAATAATAATTTTCTATTTAAGGGGATTATCAAAACATGCACTCACACCTATACTAGCTCCAACAAAACGAGAGAGCGGAAACAATTAAGCTCAACTACGCTTAACGGGTTGAATTTAATTGCACAGTTATCCGCTGTACTGACATATAGGAAACATCCAATGACAATCGAAATTAAACCTGGTCAAACGCATATCAAATCAAAAGCAATGGTTGCATGGGCAGCTGGCGAGCCACTAAAAATGGAAGAAGTTGATGTACAACTTCCTAAAGCTGGTGAGGTTCTAGTTCGCATCGTTGCTACTGGTGTTTGTCACACTGACGCATTCACATTATCAGGTGACGATCCAGAAGGTATCTTCCCTTCAATTCTTGGTCACGAAGGTGGCGGTATCGTTGAGATGATCGGCGAAGGCGTTACAAGTGTTGAGATTGGCGACCACGTTATCCCACTTTACACAGCTGAATGTGGCGAATGTAAGTTCTGTAAATCTGGTAAAACTAACCTATGCCAAGCCGTTCGTGAAACGCAAGGTAAAGGCCTAATGCCAGACGGTACAAGCCGCTTCTCTATCAATGGCGAAACAATTTTCCATTACATGGGTTGCTCTACTTTCTCTGAGTACACTGTACTTCCAGAAATCTCTCTAGCGAAAGTAAGCAAAGAAGCACCACTTGAAGAAGTTTGTCTTCTAGGTTGTGGTGTAACAACAGGTATGGGCGCGGTACTTAACACAGCTAAAGTTGAAAAAGGCGACAACGTTGCTGTATTCGGCCTTGGCGGTATCGGTCTTTCTGCAATCATTGGTGCTCGCATGGCTGGTGCTAACCGCATCATCGGTGTTGACATCAACGAGAGCAAATTCGAGCTAGCGAAACAACTTGGCGCGACTGACTGCATCAACCCAATGAACTACGACAAGCCAATCCAAGACGTTATCGTTGAGATGACAGACGGTGGTGTTGAGTACTCTTTCGAATGTATTGGTAACGTAAACGTGATGCGTCAAGCGCTTGAATGTTGTCACAAAGGTTGGGGCGAATCTGTAATCATCGGTGTTGCAGGCGCAGGTCAAGAGATCTCAACTCGTCCATTCCAACTAGTAACAGGTCGTGTATGGCGTGGTTCTGCTTTCGGTGGTGTTAAAGGCCGCTCTGAGCTTCCAGAAATCGTAAACCGTTACATGGCGGGTGAGTTTGGTCTTCAAGAGTTCATCACTCATACAATGGGTCTGCAAGACGTAAACGAAGCATTCGACCTAATGCATAAAGGTGAATCTATCCGTACTGTTCTACACATGGATAAGTAACACATCTTGGCCTCGATTCTTTCGAGCATCGAGGCCACAGCTACAAATGAATAGCAACAAACTGTCTTCACCACCTCCTGCCCGGTGGGTGGTGAAACTTTATGTAATATAGACAAATTTACTCCCAAACCATCAACCTAACGGAGCACAATAGATGACATTCGAAAACATTAGCCAAGCAAAGGTTGCTGGTGGTTGGCACAAACAATACACCCACTTTTCTGCAACGCTTGACTGCAACATGCGTTTTGCGATTTTCTTGCCACCTAACGCAAGCAAAGAAAACCCAGTTCCTGTTTTGTATTGGTTGTCAGGCTTAACCTGTACCGATGAAAACTTCATGCAAAAAGCCGGCGCTTTCAAAGCCGCGGCTGAGCAAGGCATCGCGATTGTTGCACCAGACACTAGCCCACGTGGCGAAGGTGTTGCCGACGATGAAAATTACGATCTCGGCCAAGGTGCAGGCTTCTATGTGAATGCCACTCAAGCCCCATGGGACAGCCATTACCACATGTACGATTACGTGGTAACAGAGCTCCCTGCATTAATTGAGTCGTTCTTCCCTGTTACATCCGTAAAATCGATTTCTGGTCACAGCATGGGCGGACATGGTGCCCTAACGATTGGCATTAAAAACGAAGATAGCTACCGTTCTATCTCTGCATTCAGCCCAATCACCAACCCAATGCAATGCCCTTGGGGACAAAAAGCCTTCAACCAATACCTAGGCTTGGATATTGAAGAGTGGAAACACTACGATGCCTCTGAGCTTCTAAAAACCAAAGGCACTAAACTGCCAATGTTGGTCGACCAAGGTGAAGCCGATAACTTCCTGATTGAACAGCTTAAACCTGAGCAATTAGTCGAAGCCGCTAAGGTAACCAATGCCGATTTAGATCTACGTATGCAGCCTGGTTACGACCACAGCTACTACTTCATCTCTAGCTTTATTGATGAACACATTGAGTTCCACGCTGCTTACTTAAACAAGTAGCCAGATGAATTTAGCCCGCACTTTGTAAACGCAAGGTGCGGGCTTTTTTATGGTTCAT